>JAGQOS010000495.1 GCA_020427265.1 Planctomycetales bacterium | reverse complement strand
CGTCGGCCAGCAGAATGTTCGTAAAGACCGGCCCTTCCACGAAGCGGAAATTGCGTCGGCCGCGCTCGTCTTCTTCCAGCACGTTTGTGCCGGTAATGTCCGAAGGCATCAGGTCGGGCGTGAACTGAATACGGCGGAAGTCGAGATCGAGGATCCGCGCCAGCGTGCTGACCATCAAGGTCTTCGCCAACCCGGGAACGCCTTCGAGTAAGCAATGCCCGCGGGTAAAGATGGCGGCGAAGAGTTGTTCGATCACTTCGTCCTGGCCAATGATGACCTTTTGGAGTTCCTCCTGCATCACTTTGCGATGCTGGCTGAACTCTTGCAACACGTCGCCCAGATTTCGTTGCTTGGTCACCATCTACGTATTTTAGCGCCGCGATGCTTGATCGGCAATGCTATGCGAGAGCGGCATTGCCGCCGCAAGTCGCGGAACCTAAGATAGTTAGGGTGTTCTTACCGTCATAAACCGCACGGCTTACCTATGCACGCGCAGATCGTCTCGCGATTGCTCCTGGGCCTCGGGCTCGCCGCCTTCATTCCTGGGCCGCTTGCAGCGCAACAAGATGCCGCAACCATCAACGCCGAGCAGGTGAATCGGGCGATCGATCGCGGTGTCGCCTACCTCAAACGCGTGCAAACGCCGCGCGGCGCCTGGTTCGAATTGCCCGCGCAGGGCAACGGTGTCACGGCCCTCTGCACGCTCGCCTTGCTCAACGCCGGTGTTGACGTGCAAGACATCGTCATCGAGCGTGCGCTCCATGAGTTGCGCAAGGAGCAGCGCGAGAAGACCTATGCCACGGCGCTGTCGACGATGGTCTTCTGCGCCGCAGAGCCCAAGAAAGACATGGTCCACATCCGCCGCAATGTGGCCTGGCTGGAGAAGACGCAGTCGCGCGACGGTGAAAGCACGGGAAGCTGGTCCTACGATTCCAAAAATGTGCCGGGCGACAACTCCAACGCCCAATTCGCCTTGCTGGCGCTCTACGAAGCCGAGCGAGCCGGTGTGGAAGTCAACTCGGCCGTGTGGCAGCGCGCGCTCGGGTATTGGACCAACTGCCAGAATGCCGATGGCTCCTGGGGATATACGAAAGGCATGCCCGGCACGGGAAGCATGACCTGCGCCGGCATCACCTCGGTTGTGATCGCCGCCGGACGACTGGCCGAAGGCGCGGCCCGGGTCGAAGGCGATTCCGTCATTTGTTGCGGGCGCACCGATCACGATGCCGCGCTCCAGCGCGGGCTCGACTGGCTCGGTCGCAATTTTACAGCGTCTCGTAACCCGGGGCGTAATCCGTTGTTGCGCGGCGGCGACCCGGCGTGGCTGTACTATTATTTGTACGGCGCCGAGCGCGTGGGCCGCATGACGGCGCAGCGATTTCTGGGCGGCCACGACTGGTATCGCGAGGGGGCGGAAGTGTTGCTCGCCGACCAGGATCCGCTTTCGGGTTTGTGGAAAAGCCCAAGCCGCGTCGAAGAACATCCGCATATCGGCACCGCACTGGCGCTGCTCTTCCTGTCGAAGGGGCGGCGGCCGGTGGTCGTCGGCAAGCTCAAGTGGGACCGGGCCGAAGATTGGAATCATCACCCCCGCGACATTGCCCATCTCGTGGAGCATGCCGAGTCTCTCTGGCAGCGCGATCTGACATGGCAAGTGATCGACAGCGACGCGGCGCGCACCGAGGATCTACAACAATCGCCCGTGCTGTTCCTAAGCGGTTCCGAGGCGCCCCAGCTTTCGCGCGAAGCAAAGGCACGGCTGCGCGAATACATCGATCGCGGCGGATTCCTGTTCGCCTGCGCGACATGTGGCGGCGGCCAGTTCGACCAAGGCTTTCGCAAGCTATTGTCCGATGTTTTCCCCGAACCCGAATACCGACTGCGCCTGCTCCCCCCCGACCACGCTGTCTGGCGTGCCGAGCAACCGATCGACCCCGATCATTTGCGTCCGCTCTGGGGTGTCGATTACGGCTGCCGCACCAGCGTAGTCTATTGCCCCGAAGACTTGTCGTGTTATTGGGAACTCGGCGGGGGGCGCGATGCCGATGCGTTTCCGGCGAAGATCAAGGCGAGTGTCGACGCCGCCAACGCCATCGGCGTGAACGTGCTGACCTACGCCACAGGACGAGAACCCAAGTACAAGGAACTCGCGCCGCTACAATGGACGACCGATGCCGAACCGAAATCGACGCGCGGCGCGCTGCAGATTGCCCGGCTGCTCCATTCGGGCGGCTGCAACGCAGCGCCGGGGGCGCTGGCGAACCTGCTGCGCCAGGCGTCGCAAGAACTTTCGTTTCCGGTCATCACCGAAGAAAGTGAAGTGGCGATTACCGATCCGCAACTGTTTCGCTTTCATTTGGCGTTCATGCACGGCCGTAGCCGCTTTCGCCTGGCGACCGACGAGCGCAAACAGTTGCGCGAGTATCTCGAACGTCGCGGCACGCTGTTGGCCGATTCGGTTTGCGCAAGCCGCGAGTTTACCGATTCGTTTCGCGACGAGATGCGCAAACTGCTGCCCAGCGCCAAGCTTGAGCGCATTCCGCTCAGCGATCCGCTCTTCTCCAAAAGCTACGGCGGCTACGACATCCGCCTGGTCAGCCGCCATCAGCCGGCCTCGGCCGATGGTCCGCTACGAAGCCGCGAGCAGAAGGTCGAGCCGTTGCTCGAAGGCCTGCGGCTGGGCGACCGTTGGGCCGTGATCTTTTCGCCTTACGACATGAGTTGCGCTCTGGAACAGCATGCTTCGATCGAATGCCACGGCTATACCCGCGACGACGCGGCGAAAATCGGCCTGAACGTGCTCCTCTACTCTCTGCATCATTGACTTGGGGTTCAGAGAACCGGGCGCGCCACACGAGATTTACGGCGGTCGGTCTGCTAGAATTGGCAACGATCCAGTTCGGGATTCGCCCGGTTATCGTTCCTTGTTCGATTCACGCCACGCCGTATGCTGCAGCGCACGCGCAATGCTCGAAATCGCACGGTTCGCCAACGGCTGCAACTCGAGTCGCTCGAATCGCGATGCCTGCTGGTCGCAGGTCCGTTCATTTCCGAATTTGTGGCCGACAACAACGACAGCCTCCTCGACGGCGATGGTGATTCACCCGACTGGATCGAGATTCGCAATCGCGACAGTTCGCCGATCGATCTGGAAGGCTGGTTCCTGACCGACGACGCGAACCAGCTCGACAAATGGCGGTTTCCATCCGCGCCGATCGAGGCCGACGGTTACTTCGTTGTGTTCGCCTCGGGTAAAGATACGGCGGGACCGGCCGGCGAGATCCACACGAACTTTTCTCTGGACCGCGATGGCGAATTCCTGGCGCTCGTCGAACCCGACGGCGCCACGATCGCACACGCCTTCGCGCCCTTTCCCGCCCAGGATGAAGACATCAGCTACGGCGTGTTTGAAAACGTGCTGGAGGCGCCGCTGCTAGAGACCGGCGACTCGGCGCGTTTTCTCGCGCCCAGCGACAATGCGCTCGGGGCCGCCTGGAT
>JAGQOS010000494.1 GCA_020427265.1 Planctomycetales bacterium | reverse complement strand
AGGTGCTTTGCAGCGCAAAGCAGCGCCCATGACTTCGCGATAAATCGTTACCAGATAAGGATCAAAAAACGCGTGGCTGCCTGTTGACCTAGGGCCCCTATCAGGCATGCCGTGCGATGACTCGCTTTATATGAAGACCTAGACACCCGCGCGGCGAATGCTTGACGGGCGCCGAGAGTTCATCAGAAGAAGACGGGAAACGTTGGCTAAAAGTAGACGAAATCATCCTGGGTAAATCATCCCGGATTATACCAAGGAGAATTTCAATTTACACTACTTAGAGAAGCTCTTGCAATGCTTTTTCCCTCTAAAGGTGTCGATCGATCCCGTCTGCAGCTTTTCGAGGCGGCAGTGCAAAACGCGTGTTGGGATTGTCGCTGGCCCGCTGCTCATTTGTTACTGCCACGAGTCCGTGGCTGGCAATCCCCAGTGCGCGGGGCAGTCGATCCGTCGCGTTCGGTGGCGAATACGCGAAAAACGCACAGTTACGCTCGACGCCCGGCCCCCATTTGTCGGATGGGATGCGGTCGTTGGCTCTTCCGTTGCGGACGTGCGGCCGATACGATGCAACACATGGATAAGAAAGCCAAAAAACGAATCGATGTGCTCAACCAGCGATTGAAAAAACTGCGGCAACAACTCGCCGGGCACAAGCAACAGAACGACGATCCCGACGAACTAGCGCGGCTCGAAAGCGAAGTCGCCGCAGCCGAGGCGGAAATCGCCAAGCTGAAGGAATCGTAGAAGCGCGCTTGCACGGCGCGCTTTTTTCGACGTGCGCCGGGCGAGCCGAGCGCATGCCGTTTAGCCGGCGCGCCGGTTCGGATGGTACAGGGCCGGATCATCGGCCCCATCGCCGTCGAAGTCACCGACGGCCGGTTTGTCTTCGGCCGTTCCCAGTTCAAATACCCGATCGTAGGCGTCGACCTCGCCGTTGCCATTCGAATCGAGTCGCCACGTGCCCGCGCGATAAACGCCGACCTCGTCGACACCGTTGCCATCCCAATCGCCGACCACCGGCAGGTCTCCGTGCGAGCCGAATTGGAAGGCGCGATCGGCCGATGTGAATTGGCCGTCGCCGTCGACGTCGAGATGCCACATGCCGTGGCGGAAGACGGCGATTGTATCGATGCCATCGCCGTTCCAGTCGCCGACCAAGGCGCGGTCGCCGGCCGTTCCGTAATGGAATACATGGTCGATCACGTCGGAACGAACTTTACCCTGCGACGAGAGCTTCATGGCTCGTTCTCCGGCCGTCGCATCTTCGATTTCGGGCGGAACGTTTTTCCATTGCCCCACGTGGACCTGTTTCCAAGGTTCGGCGCGTTGGTTGTACGGGTCGGGCAAACCGGGTTCGTGGGCAATGGCGTGCGGGTCGCGCGGCCAGGCGGGTCCGAAGATACCGATGTCGTCCTTGCCGTCGCCATCCCAGTCGCCGACGACAGGCTGGTCGGCCTCGTGCCCCAGTTTGGCCCACAGATCGCCCACATCCCACTTGCCGTTGCCGTTCACGTCGATGAACCATTCACCATCGATGAATACACCTATCTCGGCAATGCCGTCGCCGTTGAAATCGCCGGCCACGGGAATTCCCTTGGGTGAACCGAAGACACTTTGCTCGGCGGTCGATTCTTCACCCCGGCGGATGGTCCACGACGATTGATCCAACTCTTGTCCGCGCCAGGCAACTACGTCGAAGCGAGTTCCGGTGAGTTGCACCAACACGTCGGACTGTCGCAGTTCGCGAGGGTAGCCTCCGTCGACCACACTCAAGTGCCAAGTGTACCCGAGCGCCTTGCTCGATCCGCCGGGCAGGAAACGAGGTTGAATGAGCGGCGGCGGTGCGGGAATGTAGATTTGAGCAATTGGCAGGCCCGGCAACGGATTGAGCGGCGGAGCGGTTGGCAATTCGGGCTTTTCGGGAACGCGCGGATTCGGCGGCTCGGGCTGTTTGACGATGACTTCGCTGAAATTGTTCTCGACCGAAACTTCGCCGGCGGCGAGCGGAATGCGCAAGATCGCATCGCGTCCTGGGTCGCTTTGCAGTGTGACCAAAATGCTCGGTTCCACGAACGTGCCGGGATTGATCGCAATACCGCCGGTCGTGCCGGGTGTATCGAGGCCGTCGAAGAGTTCGTCGGGTTGAATTTCGAACACGGCGTAGTCGCCCGCCCGCAGGCCGGTGAACTCGTAAAAGCCGTTGGCGTCGGTCGTGGTGCGCACCGCGCCCGCGCCGTAAACGCCCGGAAGCAGCGATTCGCCTTGTATCGGTAACCCGGTCACGCCGTTACGCAGTTCGAGTATCACGCCGCCGAGCGGCTTGTCGTCGGCCGTGCGCTGCCCGTCGCGAATCGAAGCCAGATCGGCCGGCAGACGTCCGTCGAGCGTCTCGATGACCGGGCCATCTTGGAAGACGTAGCCCGAGAGCGCGGCGGGTGGCACTTCGCAGAAGTCGTAATGGATCAGGTCTTCGCCCGAGCCAATGTGGACATCTTCAATCAGATCGTCGGCCGCAATCGTGCCGTCGCCGCTGCCAACTTCCTGGCCACCATGGAAGTATTCGCTCGGCTGCAATTCACGCACGCCATACGTACCAGGACGCAGGCCGGCGAAGAGATAAAAGCCGTTTTCGTCGGTGAGCGTTGTTGCGAGCACATTGCCATCGGCGTCGAGCAAATGAATTTCTACACCGGCCAGCATCTCTTCACCCGGATCGATTTCGCAATCTTCGTCCACGTCGACGTGCACACGGCCGGAGATGCTGCCGGGCAGGAGTTCGCCGAAATCGTAGTCTTCGCCGTTCTCGCCATGCGCGAGTACCGCGCCAACGAGCCGGTCGTTGCCGTCGCGCGTGCCGCCCCGGTTGCCGGGCGTGTCGAGACCGTCGAGCCAGGTTTCGGGTTGCGTTTCGGCAACACCATACGTGCCTGGCAGAAGTTCTTCGAAGCAGTAGAAACCATCTTCGTCGGTCGTCGTGAATACGCCTGTACCGTTTCCGTTCTCGTCAAGCAGTTCGAGTGTCACGCCGGCGATGCCTTCCTCGCCGGTCTCGCGCACGCCGTTGTCGTTGCGGTCGTGATAAACGTGCCCCGAGATCTTCACGAGCACATGCTCGCAGAAATCGTAGTTGACGGCATGGGTTCCCGAGACGAGCGTGATCGCGCCCAGATGGTCATCACCCAAGATCAGGCCGCCTACGCTGCCGACATGTTCGTCGCCGTCGACGTATTCCGTCGGTTGATGCTCGAACACCTGATACGTTCCTGGCGCGAGTCCATCGAAGCGGTAAAAGCCATCGTCGTTCGTGAAGGTCGTATCGAGCAGGTTGCCGTTCGCGTCGAGCAGATCGATGCGCACGCCGGCGAGCAGGATATCGCCGGGGTCGATTTCGCAATCGCCGTTCGTGTCGGCGTGGACGCGGCCCGAAATGCTGCTAGGCAAGATCTCGCCAAAGTTGTATTCCACGCCGTCGAAGCCGTATTCGAGCACCGCGCCGCCGAGCA
>JAGQOS010000493.1 GCA_020427265.1 Planctomycetales bacterium | reverse complement strand
ACGCCTGGGCCTGCTGTTTCTGCTCATGCCGGCGGCCTATTTCCTCTACTTTTCAAAGCAGAACGCGATGCTCGTTCGCAATATGTTGGTAATTGGGCCGCCGCTGGCGATTCTTGCGGCTCGAGGGATTGTCGAGCTGCGCGGCAGTTTCGTGGGTTGGATCACCCGTGTATCCAGTCCGGCAGTCGGTCGCGCATCCGGTCGTCTCATCATCTCAGGAGTCATATGTGGTCTGTTGGGCAACATCGCCTGGCTCGCGTATGCTGCCGACAATGTAACCAAGCGAGTTGGTCGTGGCGGCGCTCCCGCGCCAACCCCCTATGGTGAGCTGATGAAGGGCAAGCAGGAAGCGTATTTGCATTCGGCAAAAGAATATGTCGACGGATTGAGCCCGGAAACGGTCGCCATTTCTCCCCAGGTGCGAGCCGCGATGATCGAACTCGACTTGCTCACAAGCGATGCGCCGGCGATCGATCCCGCCAACGCCGACTACATCCTGTTCTTTCATCGCGAAGGAATCAATCGGCGCCAATGGCCAACTTACATGCCACGTTTATTCGTCAAACAATTTGGCCCTTTAGAACGGAATATGAATTACTATCCCAGTCATCAAGGTGACGACCGCCCGCTTCTGATCACGCGTGAGATGGGCCAGGAGTTGGGGCAGATCGAAGCGCTTTGGGGAGAATCGAAATGAGCTTTTGGAAGGGAAAACGCGTTCTTGTCACAGGTGGCGCCGGGTTTGTCGGCAGCCACGTGGTGGAGCGACTTTGCCGGCAGGAGGCCCGTGTGCGCGTGGCCGACAATTTATCGACAGGACATCGTCATTTTCTCGACAAAGTAAGCGACCAGGTTGAACTCCTCGAAGTCGATCTTCGCGAGCGCGAACACGCCGTTCGCGCCGTCGTAGGCCAGGACGTGGTCATCAATATGGCGGGGTTTATCGCCGGAATTGGCTACAATGCCAATCGTCAAACCGACTTCTTCGTCAACAACATGATGCTTCAGCAATGGATCCTGCTGGCGGCTCGCGATGCTCGCATCCCGCTCTTTTCGCAAGTGAGTTCCGCTTGCGTGTATCCTAAGGATGCGCCGGTGCCAACTCCCGAAGCGTCGGTCGATATCGGACCACCTGAGCCGAGCAACCAGGGCTACGGATGGGGCAAGCGCATGGGTGAGGAGTTGGCCCGATTTGTGGCGGCCGAAAGTGAAATGAAGGTCGCCATCTTGCGATTCTTCAACATTTACGGGCCGCGCGATTGCTTCGACGTGACGAAGTCGCACGTCATTCCGGCGCTCGTCGAGCGGTGCCTTGGCGGCGAACCAGTCATTCAAGTGTGGGGCAGCGGCAACCAAACACGTTCCTTCGTTTATGTCGAAGACATGGCGGACCTCATTTTGGAAGTGACCGAGAAATATCCGCAGGCCGATCCTATTAACCTGGGCACGCCAACCGAAACAAGCATGCGTGACCTGGTCGAAATGATTGTCGATATCACCGGTAGTAAGGCCGAAATCCACTTCGATACATCGAAGCCAGAGGGTTATGCCAGGCGCGCTCCAGACCTGTCGAAGCTCTATGGCGTGCTGGGACGAGAACCGAGTGCCGTGTCGCTACGCGAAGGTTTGGAACGCGTGGTGCATTACCGGCGCTCGATGCTCGCTGCTTCGCCGAGTTAGTCGATATTGAGTGCATGCAACATCTGTTGTGCTTGTTGGTTCGCAAAGAAGAATGTGCGGACGGATTCGTTCGCCTAGGATCTGAATGTCTAATCTAAATCGAAACTGTCGACAGTTGAGGTAGCGGATGGAAGAACCGAAGCAGACATCGGCGCTATTTATTTGCGCACGAAACGAAATCATGGGAAGCCGCGAATTGGCGCCACGTGTGCCACTGTCGCGATTCGACGAAGTCTACGAACTCGACGGTAACTCCACCGACGGGACACGCGAGTTTTGGGAAGAACTCGGCGCGACGTCGATCAATCATGTGAAGAAGGGTGAAATTTTCAACAAAGCGGCTGAGACGACACAGGCCGACAACATCGTGTTCTTTGCTCCCGACGGCAACGAAAACCCAGACGACATCGTGAAAATCCTCGACCTACTCGAAGAAGGATACGATATGGCGATTGCCTCTCGGTTCATGAAGGGGGCAAGAAACGAGGAAGACAATAAATATTTACCGTTGCGCAAATGGGCCAATCAAGGATTTACCATCGTGGTCCGTCTCATTTGGGGAGGAACACTGACGGATACGATCAACGGTTTTCGCGGCCTGAAACGCGACAAGCTCGCGCAGTTGAATCTGGAGTCTTCGGGATTCGATATCGAGTTTCAAACATCCATACGCTTTCTGAAGATGGGATGGTCGGTTGCTGAGTTTCCCACGTTTGAAGGCGATCGAATTGGCGGGGCCAGTTCCGCGTCATCCATTCCAACCGGATTACTCATGTGTCGCCGTGTGTGGAAAGAACTTTGGGGCGGCAAAAAGAAAATTTAGCGTGACTGTGATCGCCTTAATTCTGTTTTGGGTAACGGCGGGTATGTTGTTTTACATGCTCGTCGGATATTCGATCGTCTTGCTTGCCGTGCGCCGCTTGGCGAACGCGCCGGTTGCGGGCGACTACGAACCGAGCGTGTCGCTGATCATCCCTGCCCACAATGAAGAAGCGGTCATTGCGGCCAAGCTCGAAAATGCGTTGGCGATTGATTACCCTCGCGAGAAGTTACAGATTCTTGTGGCCAGCGACGGATCCAGCGACAACACGATATCCCTGGCGCAGCAGTATTGCGACCGAGGTGTTGCGATTCTCGATTTCCAGCAGCGACGGGGCAAAGCGTCGGCCGTCAACGATGCAGTAGCTCAGGCCACTGGCGAAGTGCTCTGCCTTTGCGATGCCAACGTGATGTTCGCGCCCGACGCTCTCCGGCGACTCGTCTCCTGGCTTGCCGACGACCGTGTCGGTGCGGCAACTGGTGTTGTCCGTCTCGCGAGCGAGGAATCGAATTTTGGCCACGGTGAGACCTTTTATTACCAACTCGAAAGGGCGATTCAGTTAGCCGAGTCCGACGTTGGATCGTTGATGGGGGTCGATGGCGGGATGTACGTTCTGCGCAAGAAGTTGTTTCGGCCGCTGCCGGCCGACTCGCTCCTCGACGACTTCGCAATCGCCATGCAAATTGTTCGTCAGCGACAGAGAATTGTTTACGACGCCCAGGCGTTCGCCAGCGAAAGCGGCACGCCGCGGGCGATGCAGGAATTTCGCCGACGTGTACGCATGGCGGCCGGTGTCGTTCAGGTCCTGCGCCGCGGTGACTTCCCTTCACCGCTGCAACCGTTGCTTTTCTGGCAATTCGTAAGTCATAAACTGCTCCGTTGGATGGGGCCATTCCTGTTAATCACGATGATCGGGTCGAACGCCATGCTGTTGTCGCAAGGCCCGGTCTATCAAGGTGCGTTCGCAGCTCAGATGTTCGTTTACTGCGTTGCCGTATTGGGGG
>JAGQOS010000492.1 GCA_020427265.1 Planctomycetales bacterium | reverse complement strand
AAAGTGGGTTCCATTTACAAAGCGTTGCCCGCCTCGACTGCCGATGCTTTCTGCCCCACCTTGCGCGGCCATGTAGAGACGAAGCTCTACGAAGGGGTGAACTGCGCGTATGAAATCGTCGTCGACGGCTGCAGCGAAGAAGCCGTAGCCCAGGCCATGGCCGCAGGCATCCGCGCGGCGGCCGGCGATGGCGTCATCGCCATCTCGGCCGGCAACTACGGCGGCAAACTCGGCAAGTACCATTTCCAGTTGCGCGAGCTGGTGTAGTGGATGCGCCTTGGGTTGGGCGCGGAGCGTCGGATTGCAGTGTGGAACGAGAATAAGGTTTGGAAGTTCTGACATCGTTCGGAAACCTACTGCGATGAAGCAACTCCCCCTGGCCATTCTCGTTCTGCTCTCGACGTGCGGCATCCACTCGCCGCCCGCTCACGGCGAGGCGTTGAGCCTGACAGAGACGGAGGACTCGGTCCGGATCTCGCTGCGGGGCAAACCGGTTCTTGAATACGTTAAGACCGCGAGACCCGTTCCCGCAGGCGTGGAGAAGCACTTTCGTCGTAGCGGTTATATTCATCCGGTTTACAGTCCGACCGGAGAGGAAATCACCGGCGACTACCCGCTTGATCATGCGCATCAGCACGCCCTCTTTTTCGCCTGGACAAAATCGACGTTCGACGGCAAAGAGACCGACTTCTGGAATCAGGCGAAGCAATTGGCCGGTGTCGAGTTTCGCGAAATGGTGGACATCCATCGCGAGGGAAAGCAGGTTTCCTTTAGCGCCAAGCATGCCTTTACGGTCGGCGCCGGCGAGGCGCGAGTGGATGCGCTCCATGAACTCTGGACGGTTACCGTCTACCTCACGCCCGACGATCATTTTCTCTTCGACATCGAAAGCGTGCAGACATGCGCTGCCGACAAGCCGCTGATTCTTGCGAAGTATCACTACGGCGGCATGGCGTTTCGGGGCAATGCGCAGTGGCTCAAGGAAACGGCAGATCGCCAAATCGAGCCGGGCGATCTGCAGTTCCTGACTAGCGAGGGCAAGGACCGCTGGGACGGCAACCATACGCGGCCCCATTGGGTTGCGCTTAGCGGCAGGCTGGGCGGACAAGACGTGTCGTTGACCGTGTTCTGTAGTCCTCACAACTTCCGCGCCCCGCAACACGTTCGGCTCCACCCCAACAAGCCTTACTTCTGCTTCGCGCCGACCGTCGCCGGCAAGTTCCAGATCGCACCGGGAGAAAAGTACGTTTCGCGGTATCGCTATCTGGTAACGTCCGACGTGGTCGACTCAACGCTCGTCAAGAAACACTGGCGTCAATATGCCGGGAATTGAGTAAGCGTGTGTCGAGTTCACGAACATATCTAACGGAGTTAACTACTCAGGCCGTGTGACTACCGAGGAAAAGGAGTCGTTTTCGCGTCACGAAATCGTTTGTTGTAAGTGTTGGTTGGCCCCAGGAAATGGCTGAGGGTATTCGTGCGGCGGCCGGCGGCGGCATCATTGCCGTACTGACGGAGCAGAGTGAAGAATGGCAGACCTGAAAGACTTACCTCAAAATGGAAACCGTCTGACCCCGCCCCGAAAATTTACCGAAGAGATGTTGCGTTATCTAATTCACCGTTATATTGCAGTGCACTGCACCTGCGCCCCGTGCGCAATGGTTATTGTATTTGGTCCAACAATTATGGGAGGATTTGGGATGGCTGAATTTGGTGAAAATCTTGAATTCGCGAAGTTTTTGCATACGGTACAGGTCGACGAAGCATTCAAGTCTGCTTTGAAAGCTGACAAAGCGCCGGTCATTGATCAGTTTCCTGGACTATCGACTGATGAGAAGACCTTATTGAAAACGCTTGACTGGGAACATGTTGAGGTGAAAGTCCCAGCGGACATTCTTGATAATTTTCAACCAAATCGGGCTGCTCGGATTTGCGAAACCACAGTTGGTCCAACTTTCGCGACGCGGAAGTGCGAATGGTAGGTCAACAAAGTGAAAGCATGAGGGTAGTTCCGGATACGTCTGAGCGATGCTTAAGTATCTTGCTTTGGAACACTTGTAATGCGCAGTGTGCACACTGCGGCCCTCTTTCTGCTCCTTCGGATAAGACACGCAACAGTCGCGAATTGATTTCGCGACTTATACAAGAAGCCGAAAGTCTGTACGGCCCAGGCTGGACGCTTTCGTTGTCCGGTGGAGAGCCGTTTCTGCACTTCGAAGAATTAACAAGTATCATCCGAGAAGCGAGAAGTCATAACGGGTATACCACGATGATTTCCAACGCTTATTGGGCAAGAGACTTCGAATGTGCGCGTCAGAGTTTGTTGCCGCTTGTTCAGAATGGGCTAAAAATCCTTTCGATTAGTGCAGACTCTTATCACGACCCATACATAAGTTTTGACAGAGTTGTTAATGCATTACGGGCGGGAGAATCGCTTGGTTTGAGAATGACGGTTCGATGCGTTGGATCTGCAACATCTAGTGCTTCGGAGATTATGAACCGTCTCCGGACGGCAGGTGTGTTCTATGTCCACGTGATGGAAATGCCCTTGGTACGAGAGGGGCGGGGCGCCCTGCGTCCAGATAATGAGTACCTGCTATTGGAGCACCTTCCTGAAGGACGATGTCCTTCTGCATCACTTACGATCGATGCAAGCTCAAATGCAATGGTGTGCTGCAATGGAGGCGGTTCGGATAAGTCTTTGCAATTGGGAAGTGCTGTAACAAGAACGCTTTCCGACCTAGAATACTCATTTGCTTCGGACCCAGTAATTAACTTCCTGAAAAAGTCGGGGCCCGCTGCAGCAATTGATTTCCTTGATGAGCAAGAGCAGTCCGAAATTCGCAGCGATCGGTATGTTAATGAATGTGACCTTTGTATGAAAATATTCAACGGCGCTCGAGGTTGTCTTGTTCGACGTCAAATAGAGTCTCGCTTTCTAAGTTCGATGCAAGGAGAAATCGTTCGCATTAAAAGGGTGGCAGAGAATCGCCAAAACACTGATCAGACAGGCTCCGTAGACGAGTTGGGTTTGCTAGTTGAACAACACGCTGACTGACTGCCACCGGTCTATGCGACAGGCTGAGTGAGAGAATCGGGGATGGTTGACCTTGTACGCAACTCTGATCCACTTGGAATGCTAGGTTTCTAGTTTTTTTTTTTTTTTTTCCTGGCAAAAATTCGCGATTTCGTTCGGCGTCCGGTTGTCCAGGGCGTCGCCGCGGGCACCCTCTGCCGCAAAAGGTCTGGCCAGCACTCCGCTCTTTTTTGGCACGCCGCTTGCATCTCTACGCGAGCAATCTAGCGTTTTTGCTTTGCCAATCCGCAAGAGTTCGCCAATCGACGAAAAAGGAGCGTCGTCGATTCGATGGCGCTGCGCCGTCGGCCTGAAGACACTTTTACAAGGCGACTCGCCGCCAACGGCGCGCGAAACACGGGGAATTCTGGGTGCGCGCTGCGCGCGTCGGCTTCGGCACACGCTTTGCAATTTGAATGGCCTTGGAAGC
>JAGQOS010000491.1 GCA_020427265.1 Planctomycetales bacterium | reverse complement strand
GTAGTCCGTAGGGCAAAGCAGCGTGGGAATTCGCGTTCCCACGGCCGGACGATTCACCGGATCGGCCACCGACTTGGTGAGATCGAAGGAATCGTAAAGCGTCTGCTCTTCCATGAACGGCAGCGTGAGTATGATCCAGTTCGGACCAAAGTCGGCATTGCCCGCGGCGCTGGAACGCGTTTTGGGATAGTTGGCGCTCACTTCCGGCCAACTCATCGCCGGCGGAAATGCCCCGGTCGTGTCGACATAATTCAAAACCCCCAGGGCAAGCTGCTTGAGGTTGTTCGTGCATTGCGTTCGGCGCGCCGCTTCGCGGGCCGCCTGCACGGCCGGCAACAACAGTGCGACCAGGATACCGATGATCGCAATCACGACCAACAGCTCGACGATCGTAAAGCCTCGCTTGCCTCTTTCTGTTTGCATATGCGTGCCCATGGTCATTGACCCTCTGCGATGCCTCCAAGAAAAGACGACCTGTAGTATACCAGATCCCCCGCATTCCGGTAGCTGAGCCTGGTGGGAAATGACGAATGACGAAATACTCAATGACGATTTGTCCCATTCATGCCGGCCTGGAACGGCCCTATGACAGCCAACCGACAGCTAATAGCTAGAAGCTAATCGCCCCCTCCTACTTCCCGATGCAAAAGCGGCTGAAGATGCGATCGAGCAGATCATCGGTGTAGACAGCGCCCACGACGTCGGCCAGCGCTGCCAGCGCCGCGCGTAGTTCTTCGGCCACCAGTTCCTCGCCGGCCCGATCTTCCACGGCCTGGGCCGCTCGCCCGAGCGCCTCGCCAGCGCCCGAAAGACTCGCGCGGCAGCGGGCCGCAGTCGTAGCGACGACTTCACTGCTCACCGAGCCCGACTCCGAGACCAACTCGGCCAGGCGGCTGCGCAACGCTTCGATGCCGGTCCCGTCGGCACTGCTGGTAAGCAGGGCAGCGCTTGGCAACTGCGCGGCGCGCGGAAGATCGGCTTTTGTGGCGACCAGGAGCCCGTTGGCGACTGGCCGGTTGGCAAGGTGCTCGCGTTCCCAATCGTTCAACGGGCGCGAAGCGTCGAGGCAGAGCACACTGAATTCGGCTTCGTCGCGCGCCCGCGCGGTTGCTGTTTGCGCAAAGCGGCGCAACGGATCAACGTCCTCAGGCTCGATGCCCGCCGTATCGACGAGCAGGCAACGCAGGCCGTTGAGTTGCAGTTCCACGGTCAGGTAATCGCGCGTGGTTCCTGGCACGTTGGCGACGATCGCCTCGTCGGCGCCGGCCAAGGCGTTCAGCAAGCGGCTCTTGCCGACATTCGGCCAGCCGTACAGCACGACCCGGGCCGCAGCCGACGCCGTGGCGCGCGATGTCATGCGCGCGACAATGTCGGCCACGGTCGCGGCTGCGCCGGCAATGGTTGTGCGCAGCTCGTCGTTCGTAATGAACTCGACGTCCTCCTCCACAAAGTCGAGCCCGGCTTCTAAATGGGCCAACGCTTCGAGTAACTCGACGCGCAGCTTGTTCAAAGGCTGCGAGAGTCCCCCGGCAAGTTGCGCCAAGGCGGTTTGCAGCGACGCCTCGCCGCGGGCGTCGATCACGCCGAGCACGGCTTCGGCCTGGGTGAGGTCGATCCGGCCGGCCAGAAAGGCGCGGAGTGTGAATTCGCCCGGCCGGGCAAGCCGCACGCCGGTGGAGCAGATGCGTTGTAGAAGTTTCTCGAGCAACGGTCGCGAGCCGATGGTATGCAACTCGGCGATCGGCTCTCGGGTGTAACTGCGCTCGGTCGGCCAGAGTAGCAGTTGTCCTGGTAAGAGCCGTCCCGCGTCGAGTTGAAAGGAACCGAGCAGTGCGTGCGGCGTCTGGCGTTTCGCCGCGGTGAACTTCTCAGCAGCCGATTTCGCGACTTCGTCAGCAGCGGGCACAAAAAGCGACAAGGCGGCTTCGATGGCGTTCGGCCCGCTGATGCGCAGGATGCCGCGCGGCGCGACGCCATCGGCCGAAGCGATGGCCGCGATCGTTTCGTTGGCGACGTTCGGCGGCGCGGCGGATGTTTTGTCTGGCATTGGCTAGGTTTCGGATGTCTCGCGCCAGCACACGCCGTTGTTATTCGCGGCCGTGATTGTAAGATTGTCACGCGCGATCGCGGTTTCGCTGGTCAAGGCTTCGACCAAGTTTCGCGCCGAGGATTCGTCGGGCAAAAGCGCGAACAACGTTGGCCCCCACGAGGTTTGCCCTACGCCCGTCACGCCGAGGCTGCGCATCTTCTCCACGAGCCGGCCCAAGCCAGCGTGGGCAAAGGGGCCTCCTTGCGCCGCGGCGAAACATCCACCGGCCGCCAGGCCATAACGATAGACGCTGGCGCTGAATCGTTCGAAATCTCCTAGCTCAGCCGCCGGCAGCATTTCCATGAGCAGTTCGCGACACAACTCGGCCGACACATTCCGGGGAACCGGCGGCAGGGTGGCGAACGCCTGCTGCTCTTTTTCACCGGAGACGCCACTGGGGGCCTGATCGGCGACGAGGACAAATCGCCATTCGGCGGGAATGGCGACGCGCGCGATGCGTGGCGCTAAAGGCTCGTCGGCATATTTGCCGGCCTCCACGATGAGACCTCCGCTTTCAATTCCATACGTGCCGACAGCCGAGCGGCGACCACGCCCCGCCAGCCGGGCTAACTCGGAGAGAGGAATTTCCGGAAGTTCAAGTAATCGCCGCAGCGCAAACACCACGGAGAGCGACAGCGAAGTGCCGACGCCCAACCCGGAATGCTCGGGCGGCGCGGAAACGACCTCGATGCGGCATGGCGGCAGCGCCGACATTCCCGTTAGGCCGGCGAAACGATCGGCCGTGGCGCGCACCCGATCGGCCAAGGGGCCGGCCGCTTCGAATCCTGCCGCCGGCGCCAGGCGTAGTTGAATTCCCGGCTGCTCAATCATCAATCCCGCGCCGCCGAATTGCCGCATGTCGGCATGGCCAAACGAGAGCATTCCCAGGTGCAGCCGGCTTATTGCGTGAAGTTCGATCATGGTTCGGCTGCGCGGGTTTCGCTTTCGTCGCTTCCGCCGGCCAGCTTCTCAGAAATGTAGTCGCTGAGCAAGGCAAAAGCCCGCCGCTCGGCGTCGCCAGCCGTCTTTTCGACCGGGACCGCCAAACGCTCGAACGACGCGCGGATCTCGTGTTCGGGTAGAATGCCAATGCGCGTGGCGAGGATGGCCGCTTCGAGACAGGCGTGCATGGCTCGGTTGAAGCCAAAGAAGTCGCGTTGCCGGTGGGCGGCGACAACGCGCGCCGAGATTTCGCTACGCGGCTGCGAGTCGTCGATCGACTCGACCACGAATTCATAAGCGCGGCACGCATCGTTCAGGATACTTCCCTGCACACGCTCCGCTACCCGCAGTGCGGGCGGCGCTGCCAACTGGCCAATGGCGGCGCGGGCGAGCAGTTCCACGTCGTCGGTAACGTGCAGCACACCCTCGCCATGAGCGCGCAGATTCTGAAACGTCTGCGACGTTTGAAACGGGC
>JAGQOS010000490.1 GCA_020427265.1 Planctomycetales bacterium | reverse complement strand
CGAAGCGATACGCCGATTCACCACAATTTCGCCACCGTGGGCCAGGATGTAGCGCGCCAGCGCGTCGGCGATGCTTTGCGATCCGCCCCGCGCCACCGGCCAGCCGCCGAGATGGACCGTCATCGTTAGCACCACGCCGATGGCTGCCGTAAACGCCTTTCCCAGCGGCCGAATCGAATGCGCCGCCATGCCGGCGAAACCGGCTCGGGCCGGCGCGCCTGCAAAATACGATTTCGCCAGGCCCGCAGCCGAACGGGGTGTTTTCCACGCGAAGTCGAGCATCGAAGAATGAAACGCGCTCGCCTGAAAATCGAGCGGGTCGAGGACTTGCGGCAAGATTCTCTCGGCATTGTCGAGCAGACGCTGAAACAGCCGTCGGTAGCCGTCACTGTCGTCACCAAATTCGAGCGCCGTTTCGGGAAACGATCGATGAAACACGGCCGCTCGGCCGTCGTCGAGCGGATGCGCCGCCGCCACCTCCGGATATTCCCACACCAATCCATGTTCGGCGAGCGGCAACGAATTGAAAAAAGGCGACACGACGCCCATGGCGTGAATCGCCGAGCAGACATCGTGCCGAAAGCCCGGCAGTGTTAGTTCGGCCGTGCGCGTGCCGCCGCCAATCGTCTCACAGGCTTCGACGACCAAAACCGAACGCTTCTCGCGCGCTAGCGCGGCCGCGGCTGAGAGCCCATTCGGGCCCGCGCCGATGACAATGGCGTCGTACGCCTGCCGGCGTGGCTGGTCGGCAAATTCCAGGCGTGCGCCGGTCGCTGCACTCACGGCATCTCCCGCAGTGATTTGGGCAGATTCCCCTGAGCGTCAAACGGCAACGGTCGCGCGCGCGTGAGTACTTCCAAATGCGATTGCGACTCGATCTCCGGCAACAGCGACGCGGCGCACTCGATGTCGGCGACGTCGAGCGTGTTGCGAATCCACACGGCCCGGGCATCGATCGGCTCGGTCAGGCCGATGGTCGCCAGGCCGGCGCGCAGCATGTCGCGATCGTTGGGATAAACCAAGGGACGTTTCACGCCGCCGAAATGCCCCGACGTTTCGCCGTTGATCGCCGTCGCGGCCCAATCGACCGTGTCGACGAGCCGTTGTGTGCACAGATCGGCGATGCCGATGCCGATCGCGTTTCCCTTCGATTCCGGTGTCAGGCTGCGCGCCATGATTCGCCGCACCCGGGGGAGTTCGCCGGCGACCGCTTCGTTGTCATTGTGTTTGCGGCCGACCACGTTGGTATCGATGCCGCAGCCGCTGATGTTCTTGCCCATTTCGTCGATCAGCAGCGCGTCGATCGCGTCGAACGGCAGTCGCGGCAGCCACTGTTTTGCCAGCTTCAGCAGTTCGATTTCGCGCGGCACGAAATCGGCCGGCGCCACGGCTTCGAGTCGCGCTGTTTCGTCGTACGCATTTTCGACGATCGCCAGCCCCGCCACGATCTTGCACTTGGCCATCACCTTGGCGGCCACGTCGCGCACGATCTCGTCGAAGGAGTAATCGTGGATCGCGCGATGGTAGATCTTGGCCCCCTCGTGCTTGCCCAGGCCGATGAGCATCATCTTCATCAGCCCGCTTTCGATCTGCCCGACAAATCGCGTGTGCGGTTTAACCCGGCCGCAGACCAGCACGTGGTCGGCCGCGAACGCGTGGCGGTCGAAATGGATGGGGAATCCCTGCGCCGCGTCGCAGACGACGACGGTATCCATGCTCGCGCGCAGCGGGCAGCCGCAAAACTCCTCGGTAATGCCGTAGTGCCGCAACACATCGACCTGGCCTGCGGTCGTGCCGCCGCCGTGGCTGCCCATGGCCGGCACGAGAAACGGTTCCGCGCCGAGCGACTGCAAGTGCCCGACCGCGGCGCGCAAAATACGGGCGATGTTCGCAATGCCACGGCTGCCGGCCGTAATGGCCACCGACTCGCCCGGCTTGATGTGCGACGCCAAATTCAACCGCGCCAGTTGCGCCGCGACCTCGGGTTCGATGTCCTCGACGCGCGGCCGTTCGAAGGTTTGCCGCACGCGAATGAATTCAGGGAATTCCGTCATTCGCCGATGCTCACTTTCGCCAAATAAATACTCGTCTTGCCTTCGTGAGACGAATAGTAGCTGATCCAAAGCAAATCTTCGCGCCATACCAGGCCGGCGTAGCTGGTGTCGCCGCCGGACGGGAGTTTTAGCTTTTCCGTAATGGTTCCCTTTTCCGCGTCAAGCAGGCAAACCGAGGTTCGCGCGCCGCCGTCGTAGAGCCGACAGACGGCGACCAATTCACCCGAGGGAACTTGGACGAAGTTCGGCCCGCCGATGCGCGTTTTCAGGTCGCGCCATTGCCAATCCTTATAGGGCGGCGCTGCGCGGCCCAATTGCCCGGTTGCCGGTGAACCGTCGCGCCGCAGCAGGCACAGCGCATCGCCATTGGCCAAGAATCGAATCGTGGCTTCGTTCGGTGATCCTTCATCGAACAGTCGGTCGACGAGCGTTTCAAAATGCTTGCCATCGCGGGTGTGATAGAGACGGGCGAAGCGGTTGCCCCGGACGAGATACCCCACGCCTAAGCCGCAGCCTTCGTTCCACGTGACGCGCCAGAGCCAAAAATCTTTCTCGCCCACCTCCACGCCTTCGGTCCATGTCGAGCCATCGTCGGAAAACCAGACCATGGGCTGGCGCTTAACCGGCGCGGTCTCCTCGTGCCACGAGGCGGCGGCGAGCAGCATCAATTTGCCGTCGGGCGCAATGCTCAGTTTCGAATCGCGCAGGTCGGCGTCGTCGCGTTTGAGCAGCGCGGCCGACTGCCATTGCTCGCCATCATCCGAGCGAATCACGCGGATCATGCCGCGCGGCGAAACGTGCCCCTTCGCTTCGCGAAACGTGCAGTACCACGTGTCGCGAAAGCGGATCAGATCAGTAAAGGCGTTGTGTGCCCCTTCGTTCCAAATCAAGCGACTCTCGACGAGGTGAAACGCCACGCTGTTCGTCGGCGACGTGTCGTCGGCGCGCGTCGAAGCCGCCACGCTCCAAACGAGCCCGCAAACGGCCGCCAGAGTCGACGCAAACGTCAATTTCCGAGCCTGCATTGCGTTGCATCTCCTGTTTTCTGGCGAAGTTGGCGTAACTGGGCCGAAAATTCCTTTGGTCGCCGATCGCGCGTTCCGCTATAATAGCGGCCCGACACCCTCGCCCGCCAGCGCGGATTCGCTGGCGAGTTTTCCCACCGACATCGCTCCCGCCGCATTGGAAGCCCGCCAGGAGGCAACGCATGCTCACGATTGCCGGAAGAAAACACACGTTGTGCGACGGCCTGACCCGCCGCGATTGCTTGCGCGTTGGCGCGCTGGCGATGGGCGGGCTCTCGCTCCCCGAGTTGCTACGTGCTGAACAGGCAGCCGGCATTCGCAAGTCGCACAAGGCCGTGATCATGATCTACATGTGCGGTGCCCCGTCGCATCAGGATATGTACGATCTGAAGATGGACGCGCCGAGCGAAATACGTGGCGAGTTCCGCCCGATTGCGA
>JAGQOS010000048.1 GCA_020427265.1 Planctomycetales bacterium | reverse complement strand
AATCCGCGTCCATTCGTGTGCCCGCTGGTCGCCCCCTGACGTCGCCTGCAGTCTACCGGACCCATCTTGTCCGGACGACCCGGTTTGAGCTACAAACCCGCCCCCTCACGACGGGGAGATGCTGCGCACCAATCCCGGTATTCAAAAGGACTTGCGAGCACGGATGCTCAATCGCCTGCGGCAATGGATGTGCCCTGATCTGGCGATCGACCTCGGGACGGCCAACACCCTCATTGCCGTCCAGGGGAGCGGCATCGTTCTGGACGAACCCTCCGTCGTCGCGCTCGAGAAGGGGAGCCGCCGGATCCTGGGCCGGGGCACGGCCGTCGGCAAGCTCGCCCGACAGATGATGGGCCGTACGCCAGATTCGATCACCGCTGTCCGCCCCCTGAAGGACGGAGTCATTCAGGACTTCGAACTCTGTGAGGCGATGCTGCATTACTTCATCCGCAAGGCCTCGCCGCAGCGGCGGGGCTTGCGACCGCGGATCGTGATTGCGGTCCCCGGAGGAATCACCCCTGTCGAGAAGCGGGCCGTCTTCAATAGTGCTGAACGGGCCGGCGCCGGACGGATTTACCTGGTGGATGAAGCCCGCGCTGCGAGCATCGGCGCGGGGCTGCCGATCTCCGAGCCAATGGCCAGCATGGTCTGCGATATCGGCGGCGGGACAACCGAAGTCGCAATCTTGAGCCTGGGCGAAATCATCTCGTCGCAATCCATTCGTGTTGGCGGCGACGCCATGGACCAAGCGATTGTCGGGTACCTCCGGCGGCACTACAGCCTACGCGTGGGACTGGCGACGGCCGAAAACCTGCGGCTCGAAATCGGCAGCGCTCATCCAATCGAATCCGAAACCACCGCCGAAGTCAGCGGCGCCGACGTGGTGAGCGGCCTGCCGCGAAAAGCCACAATTACCAGCGAAGAAGTGCGCGAAGCGCTGGCCGAATCGCTTGAAGCGATTGTTGACGCCGTCCGCGGCACTCTCGACACGACCGGGCCCGACCTGGCGGCCGACCTGGTGCAACAAGGCCTGGTTCTCGCAGGTGGCGGCGCGCTGCTGCCGGGTCTCGATCGGTTTCTGGCCGAGCATACGGGCTTGCCGGTGCGGCTGGCCGGCGATCCTCTGACGGCAGTCGCCACAGGCGCCCAGATTTGCCTGGAACATTTCAACAACTGGCGCAGCTCGCTACATTCAAGCGACGACGATCCCTGGAACCGTTTCGACGCATGAACCGCGCCCGCGAAATGCTTGTCGACCAACTACAGCCCCAGCCCGCGGCGCCGGCCAACGTGGTCGATTCGCGCCGCCGTTTGCGCGCCGGACTCGCCCTCTTTGTTGTCTTGCTGTCCGTCATTTTGGGGCGCGCGGGTTGGCTCGAAATTACTTCGGGCGCCGAAACGCGACGCCGCGCCCAACAACCCGTCACGCGCGAGCACACGATTCCCGCCGCGCGGGGCCGCATCTTAGCGCGCGGCGGCGAAGTCCTGGCGTACGACGCCACGCAGTCGGTGCTGCGGCTGCACTACCGTCTGCTACAAGTTCCCTACGACGCCGATTGGCTACGCAAGCAGGCACGATCGCAACTCGCCCCAGCCGACCGAAACGACCCCGAAAAATTGGACTCGGCCGTCGACAAAGAAGCAGCGCGCCTCGACGACTTGCACAATACATTGCGCAAGATCTGCCAGCAATCGACGCCCGCATGGCAAGAGACGCGTGCGAGGATTCAGCAACGCGTCGAACGCATCGCCGATCAGGTCAATCAACGCCGGCTCGCCCGCCGCGAGAAAGCCCAGGCTCGGTCGCAGACGAAGCAACAAACGCCACCTGCAAGCTGGTTCGACTGGGTGCGCGCCGCGTTGGCGGCCGGGCCGGCGCGGACCGAGTTGGCGCGGATCATCGTGGCCGAGGAAGAATCGACGCATCGCGTTTCCGGACCTCTCGACAGTGCGCAGCACGAAGCACTCCGCAGCCTCGCCGCCGATTCGCCCTGGATCGAATTGTGCCAGGAAAACACGCGGCGTTACCCGTTCGGGCAGACCGCCGCACAGCTACTCGGCCACGTGCAACGCTCCCAAGGCGGCGAAAACAGCAGCGGCCACGGCGCAGCCGGTGTGGAATCGTATTACGACGGCGAGTTAGCGGGCCACCCCGGCCGGGAAACCCACGTGCTCGATCGCTTCGGAAGCCTATACGAAATCGTCGACGGCGAGCCACCGCGGCCGGGCCGCGATTTGCACCTGACCATCGACTTGCGACTACAACAGCGCGCCGAACAATTGCTGCGCGACACGCTCGCGGCACAACGACTTCGCCCCC
Organism: Planctomycetales bacterium; assembly: GCA_020427265.1. Taxonomy (GTDB): domain Bacteria; phylum Planctomycetota; class Planctomycetia; order Pirellulales; family JAGQOS01; genus JAGQOS01. The sequence continues at coordinate 15,048 of JAGQOS010000048.1, read as the reverse complement.
CAATGCCCGCCGAAGGCGGCGCGATCGTGGTGCTCGATTGCGAGACCGGCGAGGTGCTCGCGTGCGTGTCGCTGCCAGGCTTCGATCCCAATCTGTTTCTCGATGCCGACCAGGGCGCCATCGAACGGCTGCTGCATGCGCCGAACGGCCCGCTGCTGAATCGCGCGACGCAAATGGCCATTCCACCCGGCTCGGTGATGAAGCTGCTCACAGCCGCCGCGCTGCTGGAAACGGGTACGGTCGCGGCCGGCGAATCATTTACTTGCCAGGGTTATCTCCACTCGCCCACGGAACTTCGCTGCGCGATTTACCGCCGGTTTGCAGCGGGCCATGGCGAACTTACGCTCAGCGATTCGCTCGCCGTGAGCTGCAACGTCTTCTATTTTCACCATGCCACGCGACTGGGGCCGGCGCCCTTGCTGCGCTGGTGCCGCGCATTCGGCTTGGGCGCGCCGACCGGTATCGATCTGCCACACGAAGCCGCAGGGGCGTTGCCGAACCTGGCGGCGGACGATTCTCAAAACGCCTTAGCGCAAACGCGATTGCTGGCGATCGGCCAAGGCGCCGTGCAAACGACGCCGATGCAAATGGCGTGCGCGGTCGCCGCCATCGCCAATGGAGGCCGACTTGTCGCGCCGCGGTTGCTGGCGGCAACCGAGATCGGCTCAGTCGCTGGCGCACGGTTGCCCATTTCGGCCGACACTCTCGCCAGCATTCGCGCGGGCATGGAAATGGCCATCACACATCCCCAAGGCACGGCTTATGCGGCCGTGCGGCCGCCGCCCGGCGGCCTGGCCCTGAAGACAGGGACGGCCGAAACGGGAATCGCTCAAGGCGAGCACGCCTGGATCGCCGGCTACGGGCCGGTCGCGGCGCCGCGCATCGCCTTTGTCGTGGCCTTGCAACATGCCGGCAATGCGGCCGAGGCGGCCGGCCCGTTGGTCGAGCAGCTTGCCGAAGCGCTGCACGACTGGAACTTTCTCACGCCCGGCGTCACGGCGTCGGCTCGCTAACGATTCATGGATCGGTCTGTAAGGCTTGTACCGCTTGTTCAGGCGTTGGGTCGAATCTTATTCCCCTCGTTCGGCAACAGATGCCTCACGCGATTTAGCCGTAACGTAGTGTTCTGCGGTGAACCTTGTTTTCCAACCAGCGAGCCAGTCCCCCCGGCTTGCCGACAGATCAATTCCGCCATGCCTCAAAATCTCCGCAAATCGATGCGTATGCCCCCGCAGGAAGGCCACGAACGGGCGACCGTGCGTATTGGTCGATCCGACTGGACGGCGCGCGTGCTGAACGAGTCGGCGGGCGGCATGGAATTGGTGCTCGACGGATTTCCGGAAGTTGGCGTCGGCGAACGCATTGTCGTCAAGATTTACTCCGGCTGGTACGAACTTTCGGTCGTCCGGGTCGAAAGCACCGACGAGGTAACCCAACTCGGCTTGAAGCGTGTGGCGTGTCTGCCTGAACTGGAATCTTTGGCATTCGACGCGCGAAACCGGATCAAGAAAGGCTCGTTCCTCGGTCGCAATGCGCCATTAAGCCTATGTGCAATCATGCTCTGCATTGGTTTTGGTGTGCTGTTGCCCAGGCTAATCACGGGGACCTATTCTTCCGTGTTCGGGCAATCGGCGCCGGCGGCGCGCAAGACATCGATCGAAAATCTAAACTTGGTCACGCCGCACGGCGAGGCCAACAAATTGGCCTATGGCCTCAGTTCGTTGAGCACGCCATCGGTGCTCGCGTCGCTCGAGTTATCCGACCAACAGCACGCCGAGTTGGAACGGATCTATGGCGAAACGTCTCGCACACTGGAAAAACTCTCTCGTAATGCGAACGCCATGCCGCGCAATATCTTGCAGCGCGAAAGCACGAAGGCCATCGAACGGGCAACTCTGCGCGTGTTGCGTCTGCTGACCGATCAGCAGATCGAGCGCTGGCTCGACTCACTCGGCGAATCCAACGCCGATGGTTCCGCAGAGAAGTCGAACGCGACGTCTGCTTAACATGGCGCCGTTCGCATCCGCCGCCGTTACCATCGCACTGGCCGGAACATTCGCTGCCGGCGATCGATTTGCCCCCTAAACCCCCATTGAATAACTGGGATTTGGCGGAAATACGCCGAGCGATGCAAGCTAGGTTTGTGCAGAGTTCCGAATGCAACTTGCCAACAGCGGATATTCCCCGACAGAAATTCTTGGAGTGCCGTGAACATGACCGAAGCCACCCTCACGCAAACGAACAATCAGCCGGCGACCAAAGCCGTTGATCCGGCCGCCGCCAAGCGACAATGGACGCGCTTATCGGCCGATCCCACGCACGACGAAACGACACTCTTCCTGGCCGACGGGGTCGAAGTTCTGGGAATCATTCTCGACTCGTCGTTCGGCGGCATTGGCGTGACCGTGCTGAGCGCCAAGGGTATCGAGGCCGGCCAAGAATTGCGGGCCGAATATCATGGCGCGCCGATGCGGGCCGTCGTGCGATGCGTGAAGCAACAGCGCGAAGGCACGTTCTTTGTCGGCCTCGAATGGATTTCTCGCAAGAAGTAACAGGCGTGCTCGCCGGCAATCGATTTTGAGTTCGGCCTCGCATTGGTGTATATTCGGCGGAGCGTAAGTTAAGCGTTCCGCCCGCCCAACCAATGTGGAGCCCCGCCATGCCTGCTTCCACCCGACGCCAATTCCTCAAGCATTCGGCCGCCAGTGCGGCATTCGCCACGTTTACGATCAGCGGCACAAAGTCGTCGGGCCGCGTGATCGGGGCCAACGACAAGATTCGCGTCGGTGTCGCCGGTATCAACGGCCGCGGTCAAAGCCATATCGATGGCTTCGCTTCGCAGAAAAATGTGGAAGTCAGCTACCTGATCGACCCCGATTCCCGGCTCTTCGCCTCGCGTTCGAGCCGCGTGCGCGACAAGGGCGGCAACGATCCCGCGTGCGTGCAAGACGTGCGCGAGGCGCTCGAAGACAAGCATCTCAACGCGATTTCGGTCGCCACGTGCAACCACTGGCATTCGTTGATCAGTATCTGGGCCTGCCAGGCGGGCAAAGATGTCTACGTGGAGAAACCGCTTTCGCACAATGTTTTCGAGGGCCGCCAACTGGTCGAGGCGGCAAAGAAATACCAGCGCGTAGTGCAGCATGGAACCCAGCAACGCAGCAGCGGCGGACGCGCGAGCCAAATGGCCGCCATTCAATCGGGCAAATACGGCAAGCTGCTCGTTTCCAAGGGATACTGTTGCAAACCGCGCTGGAGTATTGGCGCCAAACCCATTGAAAAACCGCCGGCCGAATTGGATTGGAACCTGTGGCTCGGCCCGGCGCCCATGCAGGACTACCATCGCAACCTCGTCCATTACAACTGGCACTGGTTCTGGGATACCGGCAACGGTGACACGGGCAATCAGGGTGTGCATGAAATGGACGTCGCCCGCTGGGCGATTCGCGGCGCGACCATGCCCCGGAGCGTGTGGAGCCTCGGCGGTCGCTTCGCCTACGAAGATCAAGGTGAAACACCTAACACGCAACTCGCTGTTTACGACTACGGTGAAACGCTGCTCGTGTTCGAAACGCGCGGTCTGGTCGACAAGCACAAAGATTTCAAACGCAAAGTTACGAATGAGTATTACACGAGCGAAGGTGTGATCCGCGGCGGCAAGTTCACGGCGCGCGAAGGGGGCAAGACCTACGACGTCGAAGTTCCCGAAACGCACGTGACACCCGGCGGCCCCTTTGGCGCGTTTATCGCCGCCGTTCGCTCGCGCAAGCCGGAAGACAACAACGCCGACGCCGAAGTAGGCCACTACAGCGCGGCGCTGTGCCATCTGGCCAACATCTCTTACCGGCTGGGCGAAGACGTGCCGTTCAATAAGAAGACGCAATCGCTGGGCGATAACAAGCAGGTGGTCGAGTCGTTCGAAACGATCCGCGAAAACCTGCAAGCCGTAGGCGTGCAACTGGCCGAAACCAAATATCGGCTCGGTCGCCAATTGAAGATCGACGTCGACAAGGAACGCTTCATCGGCGACGACGAAGCCAACGCCCTGCTCACCCGAGCTTACCGAGCGCCGTTCGTCGTGCCCGAAAAGGTGTAAAGATCCTAGGGACAAGGACAATGGAATTCGCGGAACGCTTTAGGCGGTTTCCGACCGTGTTGACCGTGCCTCAATCGGACCCTCAACCCTAGACCCGAGTCCCTCGACTCTGAACTCTAACGCGTTTCGCCGTACACCGGCGGCTGCCAGTCTTTCGGCAGCCGGCCTTGCGGGCGAACTCCGTACGCATCGGCCGGAATCGGGCAGTCGTCGGACGTCTTGAGCGGCAGATCGTCGGGCAGGTGTTTGATCCTAAAGTCCTTGTATTGAATCTTCATCGCTGGGCCGACATGCACCTGCACGGCCAGCACGCCTTCAAGCGCGCGGCCCTTCGAGTCGAGGTCGATCAAGTCGGCCGTTGGATGGCCGTCGATCCAGTGCTGATGATGATTGCCTTCGACTAGCACGCGGAAGTCGTGCCACTCGTCCGGCGCGAACTCCTTGACCGGCATCGTGCCCACGACCCACGGTTGCCCGTCGGCCGCCACAATCACACGCTCGCCGGTGTGCGAGAGAATGCGCCGCCCGCGTTCTTCGTACAGCATGCCGTTGTACTCCGGCACATCGGCCACCACGTCGCACTGGTAACCCGAGACCACGTCGAGCCCCAAATCGGGCCGCGATTGGCCACGGTACTGCAGTCCGCTGTTGCCGCCTGCGGATACCTTCACTTTCACACGCAGATCGAAGTTACGAATTGTGGAGTGCTTCCAAGTCAGGAAGTGATTTCTCTTCAATGATCCATCGGTCACGCCGGTCAGGGCGCCGTCTTCCACCGACCAGAATTGGCGGTCGCCCTCCCAGCCGCGCAGCGTCTTGCCGTCGAACACGCGCATGAACCCCTCCGCATCCGCGCCGGCGCTGACCGAGGCTGAAGCCTCGGGATGGGGAACGGTCGAAGCATGAAACCCGCCCAGCGGCGCCAGCTTTCCACCCAGTTCTTCCACGCGCTGGTCAGTCCGCTGGCGCATCGCACGCAACGTGTCGTCATACTTCGAATCACTCGCCAGGTTGACCAATTCATCGGGATCGTTTTGCAAATCATGCAAGAATTCCTTATCGCCATGATCGACGTATCGCACGTATTTGAATTGCTCGCTGCGCAATCCCTCGAACGCTGGAATTCGACTACGCACGGCAAAGTGTTCGTGGAACGACTCGGAGCGCCAATCGTCGGGCTTGGCCGACGCCACGAGCGGGCGCAGGCTGCGGCCCTGATACCGAGCAGGAATCTCGACACCTGCCCAATCGAGAAACGTGGCTGGCAGATCGAGATTCAGGGCAATGGCGTCGGTCACCTTGCCGCGTTGGCTTTCGTCCACACGCGGATCGGCCACGATCAACGGCACGCGCAGCGACTCATCGTAGTGCGACCACTTGCCGGCCAGGCCGCGATTGCCCATGTAATAACCATTGTCGGCCGAATACACGATGATCGTATTCTCGGCCAGGCCGGCCTCGTCGAGCGCCGCCAGGAAGCGGCCGATCGCGCCGTCGATGCCGCTCACCATACGGTAATAGGCGCGCATGTTGATTTGATACTTCTCGCTCGAATTCCAGCGCCAGAAATAACGCTCGCGATTAATCGTCGTTTTCAAGAAGTCGGGCAAAGCATCGAAGATGGCCGGGTCGTCGAGTCGCGGTCGCGCGATTTCGATGTCTTCGTACTTGCCGTCGACCGCGCGCGGCCAGGGGAAATGCCCGATTCCCGGCCGCCGATCACCGTCTTCGGCGTGGCAGGCGTTGAACCACAGGTTCAGCGCGAACGGTTTGCCCTGGGGCTGCGATTGGAGAAACTCGATGCCGCGATCGACGATCAACTCCGTCTCATGGCGCAGGCTGCCGTCGGGCTGCTTATTATAGTAGGGATTGCGACCAATCGCCTGGAACTCGTCGAAGTGCTCGTTCGGGCGATAACCGGCCGGCATTTTGGCGTGCCACTTGCCGTAGTATCCGGTACGATAACCGGCTTCGCGCAGCAAATCGGAGTAGAGCGTGGAAACCGCATCGGGCCGCGCAAGCTCGCGGTTTCCCGGTGTTCCGTAGCCGCGGCCGGTTAGTCCGGTCAGGATCGTCGTCCGACTCACCCAACATATCGAATGACTGACAAACGCGTTGCGAAAACGCGTGCCGCGGCGGGCCAGGGCATCGATGTGCGGTGTCTGGATGACCGAGTTGCCGTAGCAGCCAAGCGTGCTTGTCGTCTGATCGTCGGCGAAGAAAAAGACGATATTGGGCCGTTCATCGGCACATGAAATGCTTGCCGCAAACAGAACGCAGGGAATGCAAAGAAAAACACTTTTCATAACAAAACTCGCGGAAGCACAGGGGTTCACCAGAGACGGATTTCGAAGCGATTCACAATGCGCGCCACCGCAAAATCAGACGCTGCGGCGACGCCGGCTTCCCAAGATACCCCATTCGCAAACGCTAATCTACTCAACGTCCTCGGCCCTTACTGTTGCCCTGGCCTTGACGGGACGCGCGAGAATTTCTGGGCGACAGCAACGCCATGTGGGGGAAATCCTTAGGCCGCCACGCGCATCCTCGACTAACCACTAGCCACGAAGGCTTGTGTACGTAAGAATTGGTAGGGTAAAACCCGCCGCCAGCGGCGATCGAACTGCAACTGTCGCCAGAGACGCATCGATGAACAGGTCACCGTCGGATTCCGGAATTGGTCTAAGCGCCAAGGGATCGTTTGGCGCATTCTCCTCGAAGGCCGATTTGGCGACGCAACGGAAGGCCAAGCTAACCGAACGCGCCGAAGTGCACGACGTGACGCTGCCGCAAGCCTATCGCGAACTAGGCAAAAACATCTATCAGACGGGGCATTTTCAAACCGGCTTTCCGGAACTATTCGAGCATGTGCGCCGCCGCATCGAAAGGGCACAGCAATCGCAGGCGAATGCGACGAGCAAGGCGAAGATCGATCACGCCTTCGAAGTCCTGGGGAAGGCTGTTTACGAGCGGCACCACAATCAAGCGGGACCGTTCGAGATCGTAACGCCGATTACCTACGACCTGGCGCGCCTGGCCCTGATCGACGGGCATCTCGCTTCAATCGACGAAGCGATGTCCAAACACCTGGTCACGCCGCGGCGGATAGCGATTGCGGGTGGCGTGTGCCTGTTTGCCGCGGTCTTCGCTGGCCTGATTTTCGTTTTTAACAACGATCGGTCGGCGAAGCCGCCCGTGCAACAGGCCGCCTCGGGCTCGCAAGCAGGCAATCCAGGGCAGCCAGGAGCCGACGACGGACGCTTGCCGTTCCCCAGTGAAAAAGAACGTAAAGAAGCCGCCGCCCAGGTGCAGTCGGAATACGGCGACGCGATCAAGTCGGCCCAAACCCCCGACGAGAAACGCGAGTTAGTCGACGAGTTTATTGCCGAAGCCTCGGCAGACGACGTCGCGCCGGCGCGGCGATTTGCGCTGCTGCAAGCCGCCATGAAAGTGGCCCCCGACGCGACGGCGGCGGTATCGATCGTGGACGAAACGGTCAAGGGTTTCGAAATGGACGCCCTGCGCACCAAGACGACGGCCGTCGAACGCTTTTCCAAACTGGCCCGCACAGAAGAACAGCAAGAGGCGGTCGCGGCAGCCGCCGCCGATCTAATGCTGCAGGCCACGGATCGTGGCGATTTCGAAACCGCGCAAAAGCTCGCCGACCTGGCGCACGAAGCGGCCGAGCAATCGGCCGCCGCGGGCCTGATTCAGGACGTTGCAGAAAAGACGCAGCAGGTTCACGCATCGCGCAGCGCTTACAATAGTTCGGAGGCGGCGCTGGAAACACTGGCTAGGAATCCGCGCGACGCCGCCGCGAATACAACGGCGGGAAAGTATCATTGCTTTGTCAAAGACGACTGGAACAGCGGCCTGCCGATGCTGGCATTCAGCGACGACGAATCGCTCAAGGCGCTCTCGTCGCTCGAATTGAATAAGCCTACGGAAAGCACGCGGCAGGCGACGCTTGGTGACCGGTGGTTTGCCGAAGCGCAGAAAGCAAGCGGCGCAACACGACAGGCCATGCTCCGCCGCGCGGCGTTCTGGTATCGCCTGGCCCTTAAATCGCAACCAGCGCTCGAGAGCAAGACGCGCCGACGCCTTCAAGAACGGATCAGCGATATCCAGTCGGCTGGGTAGCCTGCGTCGCGCCAACGGCGCAACTGCGAGGCTATTCGGGCGGCGTCGCTTTCAATGCCATTCTGGCCTGCTTGGCTAATTGCTCATAGAGCGAGGCAAGTCCATTTACGCCGGGCAATCATCGACGTCGTGGCAATAAGAATCAGACGCGATAACCGTGCGACCCGCTCCCGGCGGCGCCAGTTTCTGGCGAACGCTAATCCGCGGCGGCATAATTTTCCGCGTACTCGAGGACCCATAGATCGATGAGCTCGCGAAAACTATCAAGGTCGACGTCGTTCAGGTCCTGGTAATGGCTGCGCCGCAGCAATTCCTTGTTTCGCACGGTGCCCTTGGCGCTGATATCGAGAAGGTGATATTCGCTGGGCGGCATCACGGCCACTTCCAGGCGGCTGTAGAGGCTGCGACGCGGATCGCCGCGGCGAATGTTTACATCGTCGCGCAAAATGGCCGTACCCCAACCCTGCTCGCCCATGAGCGTTTCGGTACGAAACCCGGGAAACTGATCGGCAACTTCGTGCAAACAGCGTTCGATATGGTCGGAGAGTTCGAGCCGATACTTGGTATGCAGGCCGCGCAATTCTTCGGCGCTAAGCGCCTTGGCGGCTTCCGCACGATGCTTTTCTTCGCGGCTGCGCTGGCCTCGTTCCACCGCCTTGCGCAGTCGCTCCTGGAAATCGGTCAACGCTCTTTACCTTCGCCCTTCTTCAATTCGTAAAACTGAATAAGATCGCCAAACGTGCGCATCGGCTCCTGGCCTTTGGCCATCGAATCGGTGATGGGCACCAGCGGCTTTTTCGGTTTGGCCGGCTTGTCGGATCGCTTGCCGCGCGATCGGCCCGCTGGCTTGTCGCGACGCTGGCCCGAGCTCTGTTCCGACTTGGCGTTGCGCCGGGGGCGATCTTTGCGGCGCGGCCTGCGCTGCTTGGGTTCTGGTTTCGGTTCCGCAGCGGTCTCTTCGCCGGGCGGAATCATGGTCAACGACACGCGGCGCCGGGCCTTGTCGACCTCGCGCACCCAAACCTTTACCAGATCACCGGCGGCGAGCCGTTCGTGCGGATCGCGCACATAGTTGTTCGCAATCTGGCTGATATGCACGAGCCCGCTATCCGAAACACCGATATCGACAAATGCACCGAAGTCAACCACATTGAGCACCGTGCCCATCAGTTCCATGCCTTCGCACAGATCTTCCAGCTTGACAACGTCTTTGCGGAACAGCGGCGGCGAAAAGTCCTCGCGCGGATCGCGGCCCGGCTTGGCGAGCGACGTCAGGATATCGCCCAGTGACAATTCGCCGACTTCCAACTCACTCGACAACGACGCCGTGTCGAGTTGCTTCAATCGCTCGGCGAGCGGATCGCGCCGCTCGCTGGCCGTGAGGTCGCCCGCCTGCGCATCGAGACGCTGCAGCACCTTGTCCGCCACGTGATAGCTTTCGGGATGGATCCAGGTGGCGTCGAGCGGATTTTCGCCGTCGGCAATTTTGAGGAAGCCGGCGGCTTGCACAAACACACCTTCACCAACGCCCTGCACTTCGAGCAGATCCTGGCGTCGCTTGAATGGCCCGTTGGCCACGCGATAATCGTACACGCGGCGCGCCGTGAGCTGATTGAGACCCGAAACGTAGCTGAGCAACGCCGGGCTGGCGGAATTCAAATCGACGCCGACAAAATTGACGCACGACTCGACCACGTCGTCGAGCGAACTCTGCAGGTGTTTTTCCTTAACGTCGTGCTGATACAACCCGACGCCGATACTCCCCGGATCGATTTTGACCAGCTCGCTCAGCGGATCTTGCAGGCGGCGCCCGATCGAAACGGCGCCACGAATTGTGGCGTCGTAATTGGGCAATTCCTCGCGCCCCAACGGGCTGGCTGAGTACACGCTGGCGCCCGCTTCGTTCACAACCACATAGCGTAATTCGGTTTCTTTTAGCTCGTCCGCAATCATCGCGGCGAGCAGTTCCTCGGTTTCGCGGCAGGCCGTGCCATTGCCGATCGCGGCCAGATCGCTGCGATGCTCGATAATTAGCTCCGCCAGCCGCTTCCTGCCGTCGGCCTTGCGTTCATCGGATCCGATGAGGTGGATCACTTCGTGAGCGAGCACATTGCCGAATTCATCGAGCGCAGCGATTTTGCATCCGTTCTTGAATCCAGGATCGATCGCCACAACGCGTTTGCCGCGCACCGGCGATTGCAACAGTAGATTTTTGAGATTGCGGGCAAAGACATGGACGGCATGCGTTTCGGCCCTTTCGGTCATTTCGCGGCGAACTTCGCGTTCGAGGCTCGGCACGACCAGGCGTTGCAGGGCGTCGAGGGCGCAGCCGCGCAGGAAATCGGCGTGCGTATGTCCTTCGGGCACCACAAAACGCTCGGCCGCCTGCTGCATCGCCGCCTGATCAGCTTCCACGCGCACGCGCAGCGCTTTGGCCTTTTCGCCACGGTTGATCGCCAACACGCGATGCGGCGGCAGATCGCCCAGCGCAGCGCGAAACTCGAAATAGTCGCGATAACTCTTCGACGCCTTTTCGCTCGCGCCCTCGGCTTTCGCGCAAACCAATTGGCCGCTACCGCGATAAATCTTACGCACTTCGTCGCGCAGATCGGCGCGCTCGCTGAATTGCTCCGCCAGAATATGGCCGGCGCCCAGCAAGGCGTCGGCCGCCAAGGCGACTCCCTTGTCCGTGTTCACAAAGTCGGCCGCCCGCAGGTCGAGATTCGCGCACGCCTTGTCGTCGGCCAGGATCTCGCGCGCCAGGGGTTCTAAACCCTTTTCCCGGGCTGCTGTTGCGCGGGTCTGTTTGCGGGGCTTGTACGGCAGGTACAGGTCTTCCAGCCGCTTGGTCGTTTCGGCCGCGAGAATTGCCTCCGACAGATCGTCGGTCAGTTTCCCTTGCGACTCGATCGAACGCAGAATGGTCTGCTTGCGTTCTTCCAACAGCCGACGAGCGGTTACGGCCTGCTGTATTTGGCGGATCTGTTCTTCGTCCAACCCGCCGGTCTGATCCTTGCGATACCGCGTAATAAACGGAACGGTATTCCCGGCATCGAGCAATTCGACCGTGCTACGAACCTTGGCCTGGGCAAAGCGGAGTTGTTTGGCGATCGCAGCGAGATCGACCGTCGGCGGATTACTCATAGCCCCATCCGAGGCGCGGCCCAATTGGCCATTCGTCTTAAATAAAGTGCTAGCATGCATTTGCAACGCTTGGAATCTAGCGCGTCGGCAGCAGATTGTCAAGATTACCCACATAATTCGCGCGATACATAAACGTGGACTTTTTTCCCAATTAGATCAAACCGCAGGGCCCTCGCCAGCCGATATCAGGAACCGACGAACAAGGGTGGGCAGGAAGTCCGCGGCCGGCTGGCGTTTGCTAGCAATCGCGCGGCAGGAATCGCCACGAACTGTCAGTCAAGGAAGACCAACACTATGGCAAGAGGCCAGCTTCGTATCTATCACGGTCCGCAGGATGAAGTTACATCGAGCGCGAGCGACCGCCGCGACACGATGACCCTGAGTTTGGCGGAAATCGCGCCGCTGCTGGCCGATGCCGTGCACGACCGCCGCACTTGGCTGCGAGATTTCCGTCACGACGACGTCACCATCTCTTCCGACCTGTACGAAGTGCTGATGGCTTATCAGCATTTCCGCCGTCCGGGCGCTTGAGCCGGCGAGGAAAATCGCCTTGGCTCCCAGCAATAAGAACCAGCCCGACCCTGGCGACGCGCACGACGCCGAAGCGGCTCGTCGCCGCACGGACGCGCGCATCGCCGATTTGATCAGCATGATCAAACAGTCGGCCGACCATTTGGCGGCCGACCAGACATCGCGCGGTGATCTGAAAATTCTTTCGCGCGCCCTGCGCGAATTGCGATACGCGTTCAAAGTATTCTCGCCCTTCCGCACGCGCCGCAAGGTTACCGTGTTCGGCTCGGCGCGCACGCAGAGCGACGCTGCCGCCTATGTACAGGCCGTCGAGTTTGGTAAGACGATGGCCGCGCGCGACTGGCTGGTTGTCACCGGCGCCGCTAGCGGCATCATGGAAGCGGGGCATCGCGGCGCGGGCCGATCGCATTCCATGGGCCTGAACATCATGCTGCCGTTCGAGCAATCGGCCAATGAAGTGATCGCCGGTGATCCCAAACTCGTGAACATGAAGTACTTCTTCACGCGCAAGCTGATGTTCGTGAAGGAGTGTCACGCGGTGGTCTGTTTTCCAGGCGGATTCGGAACACTGGATGAGGCCCTGGAAGTGCTAACGCTCCTGCAAACCGGCAAGCGAGAGCTGGTACCACTGGTCCTGCTTGCGCCCCCTGGAAATAGATATTGGGCGGCCTTCCATGAATTTGTGGAGCAGCAGTTATTGCAGCAGGGGATGATCTCGCCGGACGATTTCTCGCTCTACAAGGTCATGGACGACGTCCCGGCCGCAGTGCGGGAAATCACGTCGTTCTACCACGTCTTTGATAGCATGCGTTATGTGCGTGATCGCCTGGTTTTCCGACTGCGTCACGCCCCGTCGCCGGCCCAACTCGAACAGATTAACGACCGCTTTAAAGGCATCCTGGTTTCCGGGCAGTTTACTGCGAGTTCGCCGTTGCCAGCGGAATCGGACCAACCCGAACTCGAACACCTTCCCCGCTTGGTCTTTCATTTCAACCGTCGCGACCACGGTCGGCTGCGTTTGCTGGTCGACTATCTCAACGCCAATTGCCTGCCAGCGGCGTGACTTTGTCCTCGACGCCCTCGGCCCGGGGCCCCTGACCGAGCGTTCTCGTGATACTGGTCTTGGCGTCTGGCGGACGGTTTTGCTACGTTCTGCCCGCTTTGTGTATAGCGCGCCGGTTCACGATGCGTGGACCCCATCGCGCACTACCCACTGGGAGACAATGAACATGGTTCGCGTTTGGGAACGCCGCCACTCGAAGGCGATCGGCTCGAAGGTAATTGCGTGTGTCACGCTACTGGGACTGACCAGTGTCCCGCTTGCCGGTTGTCGCACCGTTGAAATGACCGGTCGCAAGCAACTGCTCCTGGTGCCCGAAGACCAGGAGTTGGCGATGGGCATTACGGCCTTTCAGGAAACCCTGTCTGGCGAGCCTGAGTCACAAAATGCCCACTATCGCGAGATGGTGCAACGAGTCGGCCAGCGGATTGCCAAAGTGGCGAGTCGCGACGACTATGAATGGGAGTTTCATGTGATCGCGTCGCCGCAACAGAACGCGTTCTGTTTGCCGGGTGGCAAAGTCGCGGTGTACGAAGGGATCATTCCCGTGTGTGAATCAGAAGCCGGCCTCGCGGTTGTGATGTCGCATGAGATTGCCCACGCGTTGGCTCGACATGGCGGTGAGCGGATGAGCCAAGGATATGTCGTCAATGGCGTGGGCATGGCCATTGACCGTATCACGAAGAATCAGGAAGAGGCTCGTCGCGAAAAGCTGAAGCAGGCATATGGCGTGGCGTCGGAAGTGGGATTCGTGTTGCCTTACAGCCGGAAGCACGAATCGGAGGCCGATCACATGGGGCTGATGTTGATGGCCAAAGCAGGCTACGATCCTGCCGAAGCTCCTCGTTTCTGGCAGCGGTTTGCCTCGCTCGGAGGCGACCAGCAGTCGTTTGAGTTCCTTTCGACGCATCCTTCGGACGATCGTCGCGCGCTAGACTTGGCAGCCTTGCTGCCCGAAGCGGCTGCTCTGTATCAGCAAGCTCCCGACCGACTAGGGCGTGGGCAATTGCTGATGATCTCTTCCCAGCCGCCAACAACGCAAGCAGCGTCCGCCACTCCAACCGCTCCCGCCGCGTTGAACGATCCCTCGGCGTCAATTGCACGTGCTACTTTTCAGCAACCCACGTCTCAGCCACGGAATTTCCGGCAGCCCAATTTCGAGCAGCCGGCCGGCACGGCTCTGCCGCCGCCGCTCATGCCGTCACCGGAACGTGACGAACTGAATGATCAACCGGGGGATACGAATCCACTCCGCGAATAAACCGCGGGCCGGTCTGCCTACGCGGTCAATGACGCGCGGAGCAGGGCGGCTACGGATGGTTGACTAAAGTTGGCCGTCGGTGACCATTTTAAAATTGTCTGTGCGAAACGCCGATGCCGGCAAGCCTTCCTTGTTCATCAGGTTGGGTTCGGCGTCGTCGGCCCAAGCAAAGCGGACGGCGACCGGCTCGGGCACTTGATCGGATGTAACGACAATCGTTTCCCCTTCGATCTTTGCGACGGCCGGAACGTAGTTTTCATCGTCGCCGCAGATCTCAAAGTGTGACGGTGGTTGATTGTCACGCGTCGCCAGTCCGCTCCCCACATGGCGGAACGAAACGCGGATCTGGCCTTCTTCGACGCACTGCGACTTGAGTAGTGGGCCACTGAAGACGAGGTCTGTCTTTCCATAGGTGTTAGCCAACGCCCAAAGCGCCAGGCGATAGCCGACATCTTGCTTGTTCCGGGGATGGATGTCACGTGTGTCGCCGATATCGTTCGTGACAGCCATTCCGGTATCTTCGACCCGTCGCAAGGTACGCAGCTGAGCTTCCCACAGTTCCGCGCATGATCTTTTGTCTTGTCCGCCGTAACGGAACGGAGCCAGTTGCACGAAGAGGAACGGGAGCTTGTCTTGTCCCCAACTTTTTCGCCAATCGCGAATCATGTCCGGGAAGAGCTTGGCGTATTGTTGGGCACGCCCCACATTCGATTATACTTGGTACCAAATGGCACCCCGGATCCCATAAGGTGTTAGTGGAGCGAGCATGCCATTGTACAGCACTGAAGGTTGGTGGGGATTCTTGGGGTCATAGTC
>JAGQOS010000489.1 GCA_020427265.1 Planctomycetales bacterium | reverse complement strand
CCGGTGTCGGGCCGCGAAGTCCGAAGATGCTGGTCGCCACGGCCCAAGGCGCGCCGACGGCGGGTCCGGTAGGTGGCGACTCGACAAGTTCGGGGCCGCAGCGCCGCAAATCGCGTCGCGAATTGGAAGAAGAGGAAGAGGAGCGCGCCCGCCTGGCCATGCTGGCGCGGCGTTCCCAGTCGTCGCGACGCGAGCAGGAAGAAGATTCCGTGAACGATGTGCGACGCGGCGGCACGCGCGGGCTCGACAAGCCCGAGGATCTCGCGCCGGCCCCGCCGCCGGTCGAAACTCCCGAGGCGGCCGCGCGGCGTCATTCCCGCGACGAGCGCCGGGGCAATGCCTTGACATCGCTCGATCAAATCCGCACGCAGATCGCCGACGAAAGTGATCGAAGCACGCGTGTCGCCTTGTGGGAAAAATTGATCGCCGCTCAGCGACAGGCCATCGACGAGATCCGGCAGTTGTCACCTTCGGAAGCGCTGGAAGACGTGCGCAGCCTGGCGGGTGAACATGGCAACGCGCTGCTCGAAATTCCGACCAACTTCCAATTCGCCCGCCGCGGCGACGCCAATATCGAACTGCTGGTGGCCGACGACATGACGTCGATTGTTGGCGCTCAATCGGCGGGGCGGTCGTCGGCAGGAATCTATCGGGGCCGCGTGGAAGTGTGGGACGGCTTCTCCGGCCAGCCGGTGCGGCAATGGCCAATCGACGATCGGCAAACCATACGGCGTTTGCAGTTCTCTCCTTCGAAACGCATTGTGGTCGCCTCGCCCGATCTGTTGATGTTCGACGTGGGGTCGGGCGACATTTCCCTGCCGCTGGGCCGCGGTTCCGCGCAGTTCTCGCAACACCCGGCATCGACCAGCGAGGGGTTGCTTGCGCTGGGCGTGTTTGGCGCTCCGCAAAAACAGACCCGCGTGTTCTCGCTCATGCGCACCGAACCGAACGTGGAACAAACGAAGGGACTCAACGCGTTCGAGTCCGTTGTGACCGCTGTGGCGTTCGCTCACAACAACGAGGCGGTGGCGTTCGCCTTGCGCGAGCGGAACATTCATCGCCTGGTCGTGGCCGACATTCACGACCTTTCGTCACAAGGCGTGTGGGTGGTCGAGGAGTTCAAGCACGCGCGCAGTTGGTACGCCGTCGACAATTTAAACCAGGCCACGATCCCGGGCGTTACGGCTATCAGCTTTTCGCCCGACGATAGCTATCTGGTTGGCTATGGCCGCTACGGCGAGCGCGATTACCGGGCCACCGTGTGGAAGCTCGACTGGACGGGCAAACAGGCGCGCGAGCATCGCGCTCCGGTCAAATCGAAGGCCGGATTCATTCTCACGGACAACCGCGACGGCATCCGCTTCATCGATCGCTCGATGCGTGCCGCGATTGAAACACCCGAAGGCGTGAGCGTGGTCGACATGGCCCGCGGCGGTTTCCGGCTGGGCAAGATCGACTTCAAGAAGACTCCCGGCGGGCGCCGCGAGTTGGCGTTCTCGCCCAACAATCGCTGGGTCGCGCAGGGCGACGACCAAGGGAGCGTCACCATCTGGGATCTGGAATCGGGCGATCATTTCCCGCTCACACCCGACGGCCGCCCGGCGCATAACGGCCCCATCGTGAGCCTCGCCTTTGCCGCCGCAAATCCGATCACCGGAGTTTGCGAAGCCATGGTCACGGCCGGCGAGGAGAACACGGTGAAACTCTGGAGCGTCGTCGAGCGCCTCGGCATCGAACTGAAACGCGGCTCGCTCGCCCTGCGCCCGTAGGGCTGCGGGAAGCAATGCCATGCGACGTCGAGCATTTCGATGGGCATCGATTTGCAATTGATTCTCGCGGGCTTGCCGATCATTGGCATTTCGGGACGTCAGTTCGGGTAACGAGCAGCGAGTCCTGGCCTTTCGTGAGTCCGCTGTGCAGAATGAAGGCGGGCTCCATCTACTGGATAAGACCCTTTCGAATCTCCAGGTAGGTAAAAATGATTCGCTGCACAAACATTCTCTTGGCCGGAACCGTGTGGGCGGCGGTCGTGGCCGGGCCGGCGAGCGGAATGGCCGCCACGTTCTTCGTTGCGCCCAACGGCCAGGACGAGAATGCCGGCACGAGCGAGGCCCCTTTCGCTTCACTCGCCCATGCGCAGAGACAGGCTGCACCGGGCGACACGGTTTATCTGCGCAGCGGGACCTACACCTTCTCGTCCGCGCACATCGACCGCAGAAAGTATGGCCGGGCGCTGGTGATACTGCTCAACAAAAGTGGCGAGCCCGGCCGGCGTATCCGCTACGCCGCCTATCCAGGCGAACGGCCCGTGTTCGACTTTTCCGCCGTGCGGCCGCCGAACTTACGCGTCTACGCGTTTGCCGTAACGGGATCGTGGATTCATTTGCAGGGTATCGAAGTCGTCGGCGTTCAGGTGACCGTGAAAGAGCATACACAATCGATCTGTTTCGCCAACGACGGCAGCCACAATGTTTTCGAATCGCTGTCAATGCACGACGGCCAGGCGATCGGCCTGTACAGCGCGCGCGGCGGCGACAACCTGTTTTTGAATTGCGATGCCTACCGTAACCATGATTACACGTCGGACGGTGGCAAGGGGGGCAATACCGACGGGTTTGGTTGCCATCCGCACCGCGGCGATACGGGCAACGTATTTCGCGGCTGCCGGGCGTGGCTCAACAGCGACGACGGTTTCGACTGCATCAGCGCGCACGAAGCGGTGACGTTTGAGCAGTGCTGGTCGTTCTACAACGGCTACTCACCGCAGTTCGAAGGGCTAGGCGACGGCCACGGGTTCAAGGCGGGTGGCTACGGCGCTTCGCCCCAGGACAAGTTCCCCGCGACGATTCCGCGGCACGTGGTGCGCGGGTGCCTGGCGGCGCGCAACCGGTCGAGCGGTTTCTACGCCAACCATCACCCGGGCGGCGGCGACTGGCTCTTCAACAGTTCGTATCGAAATCCGATTGGCTTTCATCTGCTATGCCGCACGCCCGACGCCGCGCACGACACGGCCGGCTTCGACCATCGTTTGCACAACAACCTGAGCTATGCCGACGGCCGCGCCGCGGCCGCATACGATGCAGCACGATGCGAACTCGCGCACAACGCCTTCGCGCTCGATCGCCGGGTGCACGCCAAGGAGTTCATCAGCCTCGACGAAGCGCTACTTACAGCGCCTCGGCCTGCCGATGGCGGGCTGCCGGCTCTCACGTTCCTGCGGCCGTTAGCGACCAGTTCGCTACAGGAACGCGGCTACACGTATTTTGCCGCGCCCGACTCTGCGAACGCGCAAGACGATTCACTCGCGCCAGCTCGACCACCGGACCCTTGATTCGCCCCCGCCAATCGACGCGTCCCGCGCCGCGAATTCAACTGGCCGTCGATCGGCTTCGAATTTCCTCGGCCGCACGAGATGTTGCTCAGCCCACGAAAAAAGCCCTGCGCCGCAAACTGCGACACAGGGCCTTTACGAAAGTGGCGGGGACAGGATTCGAACCTGCGACCTCGAGGTTATGAGC
>JAGQOS010000488.1 GCA_020427265.1 Planctomycetales bacterium | reverse complement strand
CCCAACCGGTCGACCAGACAAATACACTGCCCGCCGACACAACACCCAACGATCGCCTGACGCTGCCGACTTCGAATCAAGAGAGCCTGCGTCGCGGCGAGATGCTCACCGAGACTCCCGGCAGCAACGCGGCGCCGCTATTCGCTCCGCCCGGCGGCGAGACGGGCCTGCCCAGCGACGTTCCGAATCCCCTGGCCATCGAACGACCGGCGACCGCCGGTCTGCCAACTCGCCATGCCTCACAACCGAGGACCGTCGACAATCCGACAATCAACCATCCGGCCGGCGCCGCCCCGGTGGCCGACAACACAACGGCCAAAGCGTCGACGAAGCGAGAACTGTTGGCGTCGCGACTGGCCTTGGCCGTGGGCGACGTGCGTACCGCCCGCAACCATTTGGAAAACGCAAAAAGCTACAACGCTGAGTTCACGCTCAACGAGGACTCACCAGCCAAAGTCGAGGCGGCTGTCCGCAAGTACGAAGACATCGACCATCGCCGCGAAGGCCGCCAACAAAAAGAGGCCTGGAAGCGGCTCTATAGCGAGGCCCTGCTCGATCAGGCGTTGGGGCTGCTAACCTATGGCCAATTCGACGAAGCCGACCGCCTGGCGACCGATGCCCAGCAACTCGGCGTGAGTTACGCCAGCTTTGAAACCAGCCCGCGAACCGTCTTGGACCGAATCGCGGAAGCACGACAGAACCAAGCCACCACGCCCGGCACCGGTGATGCGCCTCGATCGGCACGCTCCTCGATGCTAGCCCAGGATAGTAACGCGACGCCGCCGCCCGCGGCGACCAACACGGTAAGCGACAAAGACAAGGCGCTCGCCTTGACCCGCGCTGCGCGCCAGGCGATGGCGCAAGGCAAGCTCGATCAGGCCGAACAGCTCGTGCGATCGGCCGTCGACCTCGATGTGAAAGACTCTCTCTTTGCCCCGGGCGAGGATCGCCCCCACATGGCGGCGCTCGATCTCTACAAAGCACGCGCCGCGCAGGGTGTTGTGCAAGCGGCGGGCGTGGCCGACGTCGAAACCCCACGCGCATCGCGGGCCGTTTATCACGAAGAGGAAGACGTTACGTTCAATGCTCAGGCGACGGCCGTTTCACCGGCCGTCGAGCCGTCGATCACGCCCAGCAGCTTTGGCGAAGACCTGGAAGAGCCCGCGCCGTTGGGACCGGAAACCTCGCAGCCGCCGGCGGCCGCGTCGGAGACACCCGCCGAACCGGAAGAGTCCACCTTTTCGCGCGGCCCGGCAGGCGAAGGCCTGGGCATGCAGTTCTTCCAGCAAGGCACCGAGGCCCTCCGGGCCCGCAACCGTGCGGAAGCTTTACGATTCTTCCAGGAAGCCTATCGCTACCGTAGCGATCTAGATCCCGGCACGCTGCAACGCCTGCAGGATCACCTGCAAATGCTCAGCGTCACGCCGGAGCCGAATCCGCTGGATGTGCGCAATTCGAGTTCGTTGCTCGATAGCGCCGCGGCTCGTCAGCAATTGCTCGCCCGTCAACTTTCCGCCGACATCACACGCGAGCAGGGCGAAGTTCGCCGCCTGCGCGTCAAACAACCGAAACAAGCCCTCGAGCGTTTGCAGAAATTAGCGCAGAAGGTGGAAGAATCGGGTCTCGATCCCGAACCGCGCGGCCAGTTGCTCACGCGCGTCGAATTGAGCATCAAGGAATTGGAAAAGTACATCGACCTGAACCGGGCTCAAATCGAGCTCGACGAAAACAATCGCGCCGTGCTCGACGACATCGAGCGCCGTCGGTCGAATCGCCTGGAGATCCAGGAAAAACTCGCCGAAATGGTCGACCAATTCAATCGCTACCGCGATACGGGTGAATACGAGAAGATGGAAGTCGTGGCCAAGCGAGCGCGCGAGCTGGCGCCCGAAGACCCGATCGTACGGCAGATGTTCCTCAACGCCCGAGCGATCGTGCGTATCGTGAACGATCAGAATCTTCAGGACCGCAAGGAACAGCAAGTTTTCCAGGCGTTGCACAATGTCGACGCCATGGCTGGTGAACATTTCGACGATAACAACCCCTTCGTATACGATCTCAGACATTGGGACGACATCAAGGATCGCAGCGAGCGTTACGGCAACGCCGACTTCCGCAAAACGCCGCGCGAACTCGAAATCGAACAGAAGTTGCGCCACCCCGTAACGCTGCAATTCCAGGAAGCCCCGTTGGGCGAGGTGATGGATTACCTGGGCAAGTACACGGGAATCAACATCCATCTCGATCCGCGCGGCATGGCCGAGGAAGGCGTGACAAGTTCCACGCCGGTTTCCATCCAGATCAGCAACGAGGTGATGCTCAAGAGCGCCTTGAACCTGATACTGCAGCCGCTGCATCTGAGCTACGTCGTCAAGGACGAAGTGCTCAAGATCACGAGCGAACAACTGCGCGATGGCGAAACGTACACGCGCACGTACAACGTGGCCGACCTGGTCATTCCCATTCCCAACTTCGTGCCGGGCAGCCACCTGGGCTTGCAAGGCGCGTTGAACGATTCGTACGCCGCGATGGGTGTCGGCCAACCGGCCAACATGCCGGCCGTGGCGATGCTGGCCAGCCAAGATGGCGCCGGCGGCGCGGGCGTGATCAATCCCGAGTTGCTCGCACAAATGCCCGGCAGCGGCATGCCCGGACCGCGTACCGCGGCCGGACCTGCGCCCGGCGGGCCTGGTGGATTGGGCGGCGGCGCCCAGGCCGACTTCGATTCGTTGATCGAACTGATTACGGCCACGACGATTGCTCCGCAAACGTGGGACGAAGTGGGTGGTGCCGGTGCGGTCGATGGATTTGAAGGGGGCGTGTATGTCGATGCGGCCGGCTTAATGCGGAAGCTACCACAACGCCCTTCCGCTCAACTCGCGGCACTTCACGAAGCGGCGGCACGTCGTGGCACCGGCCACGATTGGCGAGTCCGCAGCGAGTTCCGCAAGATTTCGCTACCGCGACTGGAGCGGGCCGTCATGCGGGAGTATGCCGCCGGACGTCCGCTCGATGAAACCTTTCAACTCCTAGCCGGGTTGAATCGAGTAACTCACATACTGGTCTATCCCGAAACGGGGGACGTCGTCATTGCCGGTCCGGCGGGAGACTATCGATTCGACAACGAAGGACGCACCGTGAGTGTCGATTCGGGCCGACCACTTGTTCGGCTCGATGACCTCGTGGTCACCTTCCGCAATGCACTGACCGATCAATCACGCTTTGGTTGCTCAATCACTCCGCGGCAGCAACAACTGGCAGCGACGAAAACCTATTTGCAAGAGACTGGCAAGCAACCGCTCAAGCCGGGCGGACGCGATCGTTGGCTCAATGGTCTTCGCGACACACTCGGTCGGCAAGACATCACGGTCTACGGCATCGATCCGCAAACGCGTGCCGGTCGGATCATGATCGAAGCCGACTATCGCATGAAGCTGATCGGCATTGGCATCGAACAACCGGCCGTGAAAATCAATAGCTATGTCGATCGGGCCAATCCCCGCGACATTTCCCGCAACGCCC
>JAGQOS010000487.1 GCA_020427265.1 Planctomycetales bacterium | reverse complement strand
CTTTAGAACTGCGTCTCAGACGAGTGTGGTGTCAGCTGTTTCTGGCTGCACGCTGTTTGCCTTGGTCTTGCTTTATTACCTGCCGCCGAAACAGCGACTATGGACCGCGGCTCTGATGAGCTGTGCTTTGGTCGTGATCGGTCAGAGTAACCCAGCCGCGGCGATCCTTTACTTTCAAGCGGCTGCGTTGGGAATCGGAGCATTCCTGTGTGTTGGAGCCGTGAATCGACTTGCAACGAAACCGAGCAACTTACGCGCCGGTTCTGCTGGCTCCAGCGTGGTAAAACGGCCTCGCAGCATAGAGCCATACGTGCCGACCGACGGCTCTGTGTCAGACGTTAACTCGACAGTTGCGCTTGAGCCATCGGAACCGTAGTAATGTCCGTCGCTATTGAAAACAGCACCATTCGAAGCAGCACGGATAGTTCGATACGCGATGATGCTAGGCGTGTAAGGTTCGTCATTGACATTCCAGGCCTGTTACGGATCACGTTCCTGTTTTCTTGTCTTCTGTTGTCCCAGACGCATCAGGCAATTGGGGCTCAACCCGACGAGCACGGTCCGCTGAAATTCCGCCGCATCTACGCACCGGCCGAAATCGTTGCAAAGCAGTCACTCAACCGGGATGAACCGTATCATTACGTAGCGCCAGAAGAGTTTCGACGCCTTTTGCGTGACGCTGACCCCCATTCCGAGTTGGGGCGCAGTTCGCTAATTCGAATATCAAAAGCCGAGTATTTCGCCAAATGTGACCACGACGGCGTCATTCGCGGCAGCGCGAATCTCTACGTTGAGTCTGAGGTGGCAGGGGCGGCTTTTCTGCCGCTAGAACCTTCCAACCTCACTATCACAAATGCCCACTGGCAGGAGACGGGCCGCGCGAATGCAATAATTGGTTGGCGACCAGAATTAGGAACTGTGGCCGTCGTAGAGAAGACGGGAACGCTCCAGCTCCAATGGGAACTGCACGCGGACCAAGTGAGTCGCGCAGATCAAAAGTACACACTACGGTTTCCCAAATGTATCCGTAAGGCTCTGCAATTCGATATTGCTCGCGATCAGCAACTCGTGGCTTCGGCGGGCACGTTGTCGAGTATTTCGGTGAAAAACCCGGAACTTCGCCGTTGGAGTATAGAACTAGGAGGTGAGTCGGATTTAACGTTGCAGGTGAGAAGCGTTACGCCGAGAGAAACGCGAGAGCGTGAGCCGGAGATACGGCAGTTGGCGACCTATGACTTCTCGCAACGAGGAGTCGAGGTGTCATTGCAATTGCATTTGGACTCCGGCGACCAGGCATTGTCACAGCTTCGATTACTCACGGATTCGTCTTTCAACTTGGTTGCTGCTCGCTTGAACGACCGACCGTTATCCTACGCATCGCGAACAAACCCCGAGGACGGCCGAAACGAAGTTACATTGAGATTCGGTAAACCGCTCGAGGGGCCGGCGCAGGTCATTCGGCTTGTAGGTGTTTCGCCTCCACCTGTCGGCAATGCTTGGCAATTGCCCCGACTTCGTGTTCGTGACGTGCATTGGACTGAGGGCCGCGCGAGACTGCTTATCCCCGAGCCGCTCAAACTCGAATGGCTCGACCTCCTGGGATGCCGGCACACACGCACTGAGCCATTGCCGGCGCCCCGCAACGGCGAGTTGGTTGAATTGCAACAATTCGCGATCGACGCTCAGGTGACCGCCTTCTTGGATGCCGATTCCGGAGCCGTCAGCCTGGAGTTGCTGAATCAAATTCGTGTAACGGAGGCCGAGTTATGGGGGCGCGTTGCGGGTCGCATTTCCATCGATTCTGGCCGAAGGTTTTCACTCCGCGCTAGAGTCGCGCGAAACTGGATTATCGACAATGTACGGACTCAACCTCCTGGAGGGATCTCAGACTGGCAAGTGCAAATGCAAAAAAACGGCGAGACATCGCTTTCGATTAGCCTCAAAGAGCCGCTCTCGCCCACTCGGCCGATGCTGTTGTTTGTTGAGGGACGCTGTCGACGTTCTGCCGTAGAAGCTCCGATTGATGGAAGGCGACTGCGAATGCTCGAATTCGCCGACATGAAGCCCGTGCCCAACCTGGTTTATGTAGAATCTGAAAGCTTACGAAAATTGGAGATCGAACGAGACGAGAATCTGCGCCGTGTCGACCGCGAAGAACTAAATGCGGACCTCGCTTCGCTACTATTCGACGCCGGTCCGGGAATTCTCTATGTGGACGACGAGTCTGCCGATGAAATTACGATTCGCTTGCGAGAAAGGATTCCTGAGTACTCCGCCGACACGAAAATCGCCGTATCAGTTCAGCCTAAATTACTCCGCGAAGCCATTCGGATTCGATGCATTCCAGCTGGAGCCAGAGTCGACCGAATTCGTCTGAAATTGTATGGGCCGCGAGGACCCGATTTGGTGTGGTCGGTCCCAGGTGATGACGAGCAAGTTCTCCAACCGCGCCTGGTCATGGATAACAATGACCCTAATGCAGCGGTCGCGTCGTCGATCATCGAATTGCCCTTGCGCCGGCCCCGCAGCGTGCCTTTCGAAATCCTGGGTACCAGAGAAGTCGCGTTCGATCGCGCTCGCAATGTGACGCTTGTCGCTCTGCCGGAAGCCTCGCACCAGGAGTGCTCGGTCGAGATTTTCGCCGCGGCATCGCAGGGGCTTGTGTTCCGAAAGCGAAACATGGAGGCGATCACGCCGCGGATGCTGACCGACACTCAACTCTTACCGGTCCGACACGCATTTCGATACCTTCCGGAGAGAGACCTCATCGCCGCGGAGTCGGCAACGTTTCAAATCTCACCAGGCGTATCCCCCGGTTTGCAGACATATTTATGGGTTTGGCAGTCGAAGCTCCTGTCTCGCTACGAGGCGAATGGCAGCGCGTTGCACCGTGCGATCTTACAGATTCAAAACGAAGGAGAGGCGAATTTACGAATTCGTTTGCCGAAGGACAGCGAACTCAAGGGAATTCGGCGCAACGGAAAATCCGTCACTCTGGCGGACACACCGGCCGACGACGGCACGCTCGAAGTCCCCATCGCAATCAGTCAACCGTTTGTCGCGATCGAACTCGATTATCTGATTGAGGACTCCCCGTTGTCGTGGCAATCGAGTCTGGTTGCGCCGTTTCCTGGCATGGATGTTCCTGTGATAAGGTCCGAGTGGAATGTAAGCGTGCCCGAGGGATACTGTCTACTTCCCGAAGGCAAGAGTGCTAGCGATTTGCTGAGTTGGCAACAGCGTTTGTTTGGGCCACTGGGAAGAGATATACAGGGCAAGCCGTTTGACGTTTTCTCGACAGACTCATGGCGAGAATTGTCCTTTCGCACTCGTCTGGCATCTGATTTGCCGGAGAGTGTTTTACCGGCGAACGATCCTGCCGCCAGTGTTTCGCTTTGGAAGGTAACGAATTCTCGGGGACTGAGCGATCATTTGTCGATGTGCAATGTACCGCACACGCAAAAGGCCCCCCCGACCGTACGCGTAACGCACACGGCAACGATTCGATTTTTTGGCGCTGCAGCTTTCCTCACCG
>JAGQOS010000486.1 GCA_020427265.1 Planctomycetales bacterium | reverse complement strand
GTTTCCATTATACCGACGTTCGATCAGATCAAGATTCGTAATCAAATCGATGTTTCATCGGTCGAATTGATGAAGTCCTGGCGACTGGAGCCGTTTCATAACAAGACGTTTTTCGAACTCTATCTTGGAGCACGGTATCTCTCGATCGAAGAACGCTTCAGGTTCGAGGGGGCCGGCGGCTCGCTCGACGGAACGGTGCTGCACGGCAACGCGCAGAACCACATTGTTGGACCGCAAGTCGCTTTGCGTTATGAGCAACGTGTTGGGAACTGGAAGATCAACGCCGATGGACGCTTCGTCGCCGGCTTCAACGTCCAGAATCTTTCGACGAGCGGGTCCGTGGGCGCCAACGTGACCCCGGGCGGATTGAACCAGCCCTTCATATTTCAGCCCACGACCTACAGAACCGACAAGACTGACAATCAATTCAGTCCTGTTGCGGAACTGCGGCTCGATGCTGCCTACGCGGTAACCAAGTCGATCGCGGTCAAGGCGGGATGGACCGGGATGTTCGTCGGCCGAGTCGCTCGTGGTAGCGCACTGATCGACTATTCGCTGGCCGAGCCGGGACTATTGAGCAACGCGGAGCCGGTCTTCTCCAATGGCGTTAACTTCGGCATCGAAGTGAATCGTTAAGCGCGAATGACGCACGTAAGGGCATTGCTATCAACGTGCGTTTGCAGTGTGACCGTTCGACCGGGCTCATCGGCCTGGCCGCTGCTCAAATACTCTGACCTAGCCGGTCGCCTACTGCTCACACAGCTTGCGCAGCTCTTCGAGTTCGACGGATAGGCGATGACGAAGCGGGCTTTCAGGACGCAATTCGTCGAGTAGTAATTCCGCCTTGGCGAAATGCTCCTCGCCGTACTGGCCACCCTTAAAAAGCTTGCTCCAGCTTCGCCCGATTTCTTGCTCCGTTAACAACTCGACACCTCTTATTCGGACCCATTCGTAGAAAACTAATCAGCATGGTTGATAATTGCATCATCCACCTGAAGCTATTCTAGCGGTGGATTGCGTAATGATGCAATATGGCCCTTGCGTTGGCGTCACAGAATCGTCATCGCGTCGTCGCGTCATCGTGCCGCTTGTCCAGGAACAATCTGGTGCGAAGAATGTGATTCGTCGTCCCGGCCATTCGTAGCGGCTCGTTCCGTCCGCTTGATCTGCTACGGATCGAACCGAATCTAACGGTTCTGAGGCCGGCAGGCAGGGAGTTTGGGGCAAATCCAGCTGAAAATAATTGCCCGGGGCCTTGACGCATGGTACGCTCAAAAGGCTAGCGCACAGACGTAGCTTAATCCCGCCCCCCGCATCGGGGCATTGGGAATCTGGCTTCGCCCTCTGCCTTGGCCGAGCGTGCATGAAGCCCTCCCTACCTCGTATATGCCATGGAGCACCGTCTGCCGTGCATCTCGATCATCTCCCCGGTTCGTTTTTCGGCCCCCCAAACCTAGTTGAACTGTTGCGGCACCAGGCGCAGCACAAGGCCCGAGATCGGGCGTTCATCTACTTGCGCGACGGCGAAAACGATGAAATTGCCGTAACTTATGCCGATGTCGACGCCAAAGCCCGTGCAATTGCCGCCCAATTGCAGGAAAAGGATCTAGCCGGCGAACGCGCCCTGCTCCTTTATCCAGCTGGTTTAGACTTCATTTACGCCTTCTTTGGCTGTTTGTATGCCGGTGTCGTTGCGGTGACGGCCTATCCGCCGCGGCGAAATCGCAACATGAACCGGATCGAGGCGATTGCCGCCGACGCAAACGCCCGAGTCGCTCTGACGATTGCCGAGTCGCGCGAGCGCGTGGCAGGATTTGTGCGCCCCAACTCCGTTCTCGACCGCATGGAATGGCTCGCTACCGACACGATCGCCGACGAGCGAGCCGCGCAATGGCGCGAAGATCGCCTCAGCGGCGATACGCTCGCCCTGCTGCAATACACGTCCGGATCCACCGGAACACCCAAAGGTGTAATGCTTGCCCATGCCAATCTGATGCACAATTCCGCCATGATCAGCTACGCATTCGAGCACACGCGCAGCGGTTCCGGCGTGTTCTGGTTGCCCAGCTACCACGACATGGGCCTGATTGGCGGGATCTTACAACCGATGTACGTGGGGCAGCCGAATGTTATTTTCTCGCCGGCTGCATTCCTACAAAAACCATACCGTTGGCTGCGGGCGATTTCGCATTACGGCGCCACGATCAGCGGTGGACCGAATTTTGCCTACGATTTGGCGGTCGACAAGATTACCGACGAGCAACTCGAATCGCTTGACCTGAGTGGCTGGACGCTGGCTTTCAATGGCGCGGAACCGGTGCGCCGGGAGACGATCGATCGATTTGTCGAACGATTTGCACCCTGCGGATTCCGCCGCGAGGCCTTTTATCCTTGCTACGGACTCGCTGAAGCGACGCTGATTGTTTCCGGTGGTTTGCGAAAGTCGCCGCCCGTAATCATTTCGGTGGAAGCTGAATCGCTCGAAAGCCACGACGTTGTCGAAGCGCTCGAGGACGAAGCCGGCACGCGCGATCTGGTAGGCAGCGGCGGCAATTTGCACGATCAGCAGATCCGCATCGTTGATCCCGAAACACGGCTGGCGCAACCCGCCGGCAGGGTTGGAGAAATTTGGGTCTCGGGGCCGAGTGTCGCCAAGGGCTATTGGAACCGGCCTGAAGA
Organism: Planctomycetales bacterium; assembly: GCA_020427265.1. Lineage (GTDB taxonomy): Bacteria > Planctomycetota > Planctomycetia > Pirellulales > JAGQOS01 > JAGQOS01. The sequence goes on along the minus strand of JAGQOS010000486.1, from coordinate 877 downwards.
GTCGAAGGCGACCTTTCAGGCGTATCTCGACGACACCGACGAGGGACCCTTCCTGCGCACCGGCGACCTGGGATTCATGGTCGACGGTGAACTTTTTGTTACCGGTCGCCTGAAGGATCTGATCATCCTGCGAGGTGTGAATTACTATCCGCAGGATATCGAATACACGGTTGGCCTGTCGCACCCGCAAATTAGATTGAATTATGGCGCCGCCTTTACGGTTGGCGATGAAGACGATCCGCGGCTCGTGATTGTGCAAGAGGTTGAACGCCGCCGCGATTTAGACACTGAAGAGATTCTCACTGCGATTCGTAAAGCGATTGCGGCCGAGCACGAGTTGTCGGTCGATGCGATCATCTTGATCAAAGCGGGAAGCATTCCCAAAACCTCAAGCGGAAAAATTCAACGCCACGCCTGCCGTGCCGATTATCAGAAGGGAACGCTCGCCGAAGTGGGCCGGTGGGGCGCGGAGCCTCTGTTGCGTGCCGACGAAGCAGCACGCGGCGCCGACGCCGTGGCCCCGGCCATTGCCCGATCGGAAACGGCCACTACGGCCAGAACGGCCCAGATCGTTTACCAGTGTGTGCGCAAGGTCGCCAAGGAACGCGCGGGCGAACTCGATTTGGAAACGAACATTGTGGAACTCGGGCTCGATTCGCTCGAACGGATGGAGATCGTCGCCTCGCTTGAAGAGACGTTTGGCGGAAGGTTTCCCGAAGAAGTGCTGCCTGAAATGGAGACCTGCGGCGAAGTCGTCGAAGCCGTCGAAACCTATCTCGGCACCGAACCGATTCAACGTTCGGCGCGCTGCGATATCTCCAATATTCCCGCTGAGAATTACGACATCGCCGCGTTCCCTGAATATCAGCAGTTGCGC
>JAGQOS010000485.1 GCA_020427265.1 Planctomycetales bacterium | reverse complement strand
AGCGGCCCGCGTGGCGCGGGGGCACAAAGTAAGTTCGCGCGTCAACGCGATGGTTGTGCCCGGCTCGGGGCAAGTCAAGCAGCAGGCCGAGGCCGAGGGGCTCCATGCCATCTTTACCGAGGCCGGTTTCGAATGGCGCGAGGCCGGGTGCAGCATGTGCCTGGCCATGAACCCCGACAAGCTCTCCGAAGGCCAACGCTGCGCTTCGACCAGCAACCGAAATTTCGAAGGGCGTCAGGGTAAAGGTGGCCGCACGCACCTGGTTTCACCGGCGATGGCGGCTGCCGCGGCCATCGAGGGACATTTTGTCGATATTCGCGATTGGAAGTACAACGGATGAAAGCATTCACGCAGCACACCGGATTGGTCGGCACGCTCGACCGTTCGAATGTGGATACCGATCAGATCATTCCCAAGCAGTTTTTGAAGCGCATCGAGCGTACCGGGTTTGGCGAGTTCCTGTTCTACGATTGGCGTTATCTCGACGATGGAACCGACAATCCGCAGTTCGAACTGAACAAGCCCGAGTTCCGCGGCGCCAGCATTCTGGTCACGCGGCGCAACTTTGGCTGCGGGTCGAGCCGCGAGCATGCTCCCTGGGCGATCGAGCAATACGGCATTCGCGTGGTCATCGCGCCGAGCTTCGCCGATATTTTCTACAGTAACTGTTTTAAGAACGGCATGCTCCCGATTCGCACCAGCGACGCAGCCGTAGAAGACCTGTTCCAGCGCGTGGCGGCGAATCCCGGTTACCAATTGCATGTCGACCTGGAAAAGCAAATGGTCACCGACGACCAGGGTCTCGAACTGTCGTTCGAAGTTGATCCGTTTCGCCGCCAGTGCCTGCTGGGCGGACTCGACGATATCGGCATGACGCTCGAACACGAGGCCGAGATCGCCGCCTACGAAGCAGCGCATGGACTGGCGATTAATACGTGAGCAACGTTGCTGCTGTGAAGCGTCGTCGAGTCATCGGCTGCGTTCGTCGGGGCGCGATTGAGATCGCCCATTTGGCAAAGCCGCACGTGGCCTGCTGTCTGAAAAACTGGGAGCCATCATCATGAAATATTTTCGTTCGACGCGACGTACAATTCTCCTGGCCTCCATCGCGGCGAGTTGCGCCTGCCCTGCCCTGCTCCGCGCTGCCGAACGGCCGAATGTGCTATTCATTCTGACTGACGACCAACGCGACGATTGCGTGAGCCTCAATCCAAAGTCGGTCATTGCGACACCGGCGATCGATCGCCTGGGGCATGAAGGCGTCTACTTCCCGAATCACTTTTGCACGACGAGCCTCTGCTCGCCGAGCCGAGCGTCGATTCTCTCGGGGCTCTATGCGCACGTGCATGGCGTGTCGAACAACTTCACCGAATACCCGGAAGACATGCCCACTTGGCCGAAGGCGCTGCAAGAGTCGGGCTATGCGACCGCCTACATCGGCAAATATCACATGGGTGAAGACAACGACGACGTGCGCGGCGGCTTCGATTATTTTGTCACGCACAAGGGGCAAGGACAGTATTTCGACAACGTCTTTCGTTTCAACGGTGGCGAGCGGCGGTTGGTCAAGGGCTACTACACGACGGTTGTCACCGAAATGGCCGAGGACTGGATTTCGAAGCAATCGGGCGAAAAGCCCTGGTGCCTGATGCTCGGCCACAAGGCGCCGCACAGCTTCTATTATCCGGAACCAAAGTACGCGAGCGCGTTCGCGCACGTCAACGTGCAGTATCCCCGGAGCGCCTATGTGCTGGATGACAACGACCAGTGGTACAAAGATCGGCTCGATACGTGGCATGGCATTTACGGCCCCTTGTTCGACTATCGCAAGACGTTTCCCGATCGCTCGCGCGCCGCGGTGGCCGATTTCGCCAACATGCAGCGGGCCTATTGGGCGACGATCCTGTCGGTCGACGATAGCGTGGGGCGGCTATACCGCCTGCTTAAACTGACCGGACAACTCGACAACACGCTGGTCATCTTCACGTCGGACAACGGAATTCTTTCCGGTGAACATGGCATGGTCGATAAACGCACGGCGCACGAACCCAGCATGCGAGTGCCGCTGGTCGTGCGTTATCCAGGGCTGACCTCGCCCGACGAGCCTCGCGTTGTCGATCGCATGAGCCTGACGACGGATTTTGCGCCGACGATTCTCGATATCTGCAGCGCGAAGCCGCTTCCCAAAACGCATGGTCGCAGTTGGAAGAAGCTGGCCCAGGGCCAGGACGATTCCGGTTGGAGAACCAGCTTCCTGTACCATTACAACTACGAAAAGCAATTCCCCTACACGCCCAATGTCCGCGCGATTCGCACCGACGAGTGGCTCTTCGCCCGCTACCCGCACGGCGATGGCAAGCCGGATCGCCACCTAGCCGACCTGTTCTATCTGCCCGATGATCCCGAAGAGATGCACAACCTGGTCAACGACCCGAAGTACGCGGCCAAGGTCAAAGAACTCGACGCGGAACTGGGCCGCTTGCTCAAAGAAACCGACGCGCTTCCCGATAAGATGCCGCTGGACGAGGGGATCAAGAAGGAACTGCCGGATGAAAAGATTCGGTGATCGCCGCTTTCATTCGTTTGGATCTCTCCGCCGTGTTAATGTGACGATGGATCTTGAGAAACATGTCTAGAGCTTCGACGTCAATATTTTTGGCGGTGGTTTTTTTATTACATACCGTGCCCTCGCTCGTCGCCGGCGAAGCGCCAGGAGTTCAGCTTCCGGCCAAAGAGAATTTCCATCTCTTTGTGCTGGCTGGCCAGTCGAACATGGCCGGACGTGGGAAGGTGGAAGACGAAGACAAGCGGCCGCATCCGCGCGTATTGACGCTCAATCAACAGGGCCGGTGGGCGCCGGCCGTGGATCCGTTGCATTGGGATAAGGCGAGCGTCGGCGTAGGGCTGGGGCGTTCGTTCGGCATCGCCCTGGCTAAGGTGGATCCCGAGATTACCATCGGGCTCATTCCTTGTGCCGCCGGCGGTTCGCCGATTTCTACCTGGGAGCCTGGAGGCTACCACGGACAGACGAAAAGCCACCCGTACGACGACATGCTCGTGCGCGTGAAAGCGGCCATGAAACGGGGAACCTTGCGGGCGATTCTTTGGCATCAAGGTGAATCGGACTCCAACGACGCGTTGGCCAATGTCTACGAAACAAAACTGCACTCGCTCATTGGGAGGATGCGCAGCGAACTTGATGCGGACGACGTGCCGTTTATTGTTGGCCAAATGGGCCAGTTTCCCCAGCGCCCCTGGAGTGACGCGAAGAAACAGGTCGATCGCGTTCATCGCGAGCTTCCCGGCAAATTGTCGCGATGCGCGTTTGTCGATTCGAACGGACTGACGCACCGTGGCGACCACATTCACTTCGATTCGGCATCGTATCGCCAACTCGGACGCCGCTACGCGAAGGCCTATCTGACGCTTTCCAGCCAGTAAGACGCGAATTCACTCGTGCGGAGTGATGCAGGTATCTTTGCGCCAATGCCTGTGGAATTCGGTGGTCCGGTCTCTTGACTCGCCGTGGGAATCGCTTATGTTGCACCAGAAGCAGGC
>JAGQOS010000484.1 GCA_020427265.1 Planctomycetales bacterium | reverse complement strand
CGCGGGCGATACCGATCAGGTAACGCTCCACGGACGCGCCGTGGCCGATCACATTACCGTTTCGCCCGACGCGTTCGAGGTCGACGTGATTGGCTTGGCCTACGACGTGCATGTGATCAGTCCGTCGCGCGGCGACAACGATCAACTCTCGATTCTGGGCAACGAAGGCGCGGATATTCTTACGGTAGAGGACGGCGGCGACGCCCGCATCCTGACCGCGCTCTTCGGCGGCGGCGGGGCCGATCAACTCGTCGGACCGGCCTTTGTGATGGATGGCGGCGCGGGCGACGATACGCTTCTCGGCGCGAACCTCACCGGTGGCGCTGGCCAAACGTTGCGCGGCGGCGATGGCGACGACTGGCTGCAAGGCAGCTCGGCCGGCGACACGCTGCTCGGCGGCGCGGGCAACGACACGCTCGTGGGCCTGGCCGGCGCGGATACCTACGACGGCGGCGCTGATTTCGATACGATCCTGCTCCGCGGCACCGACAACGCCGATGTGTTCGACGTGCGTCAAACCTCGGCCACGGCCCTCGAACATTCGCTCGGCGGCGTGATCGATACGAACCTGCTCGTGGCGGGCACCGTGGAAGAGGTCCGCGTGGAAGCCGGCGACGGCGGCGACTTGATTCGCGTGCGAACGGCCGACGAACTGTTCGACAACCCGGGCCAGGCCTTGCGGATGACGGTCGTCGGTGGCGACGACTTCGCCCAGGATCGCCTGATCGTTGTCGACGACGGAACAGACGATCTCACCGTGTACCACAAGGGAGCAATTCCCGGTACAGGTACGGTGGTCGTCGGTCCGGCCAATGCCGAGCCGTTCGAGAACGTGTTCGAAGGCATCGAAGCGGTTCAGTTCGCCGACGAAAACGGCCAGCCGCTCAACGATACCGGCGACAACGCGCGGCTGATCGTCTTCCTGCCCGATCCGTACGAAGCGAACGACGACCGGTTCGTCGCTACGCACCTTGGCGCTAATGAAACGGTCAACACCACGCAGAACATCAGTCCGGGTGGCGTGTCGAATCCGTTTGGCGACGGCCAGGACATTCCGGGCGACGAAGACTGGTTCCGTGTGATCGCCACGGCCACCGGCACGCTCGACTTCTCGGTCTTCTTCGAAGAAGTGGCGCTGATCGGCTCGCGCCCCGGGCTGCCGGGCGATGGGAATTTGGATATCGAAGTCTACGACGTCGACGGCACGCTGATCGCCGGCCATGGCCCGGCCTTCGGCGGCAACGACGGCGCGGGCTTGAACCCCGAACTAAACCTCGATGGCGACGCCTTCGCCGAGGACGAGCGCGTTCGCATTCCGGCCGTGTCCGGACAGACCTATTACCTGCGGGTCTCCGGCGCTTCAGCAACGTCGATCAACAATTACCATGTCACGATCGTCAACCAGGCCGCGCCGACGGCGCGCGAACTGGAACTCGACGACGTGGCCGACGGCGGTGTGAGCGACACCGGTCGTTCGCAATTCGACAACCACACGGCCGACACGTCACCGACCATTTACCTGCGGATCGACGATAGCCAGTTGCTGCACGATCTGCCCGGCAATGCCGACGACGACGCCCCGGCCGACGAAGTGATCCCGATTCCGTTCAATCCGTCGGTCGACCCGGCCAATCGCGATGCCGGCTACCGCGTGGCCGTGTTCATCGAAGGCGATCCGACCCAGACCGGAGTTTCGCCGAACGTGCCAATCGGTTTCGCCCAGCCGGGCGCGGAAGAAGGCGTGTATGTCTTCGACTTCAATAACGCCATGAATGGCGCGGGGCTCACGCTGGCCAACGGCAGCCACTTCCTGTCGGTCCGCGTGCAGATGATCGATCCGGCCGATCCGGCCCGTGCGGGCTTCGGGCCGCGCAGCGATTCGTTCGAAATCGTGGTCGACGACACACCGCCGACCGCCGTGTTTGGTTCGACTGCCGACGCGACCGACGGCCTCGACGCCAGCAGCGATACCGGTGTCGTCGGCGTCGACGATACGTTTGCCGATCGGATCACGAGCGACAACACGCCGACGTTCTACGGCACGGCCGAAGCGAATTCGATCGTGCGGCTCTATGTCGATTCGAACAACAATGGCACGCTCGACGTGGGTATGGATCAACAAATCGGGCAGACCGTGGCCACGCCGTTCGACGGCACGAACGCCTTTACCGACGGCCAGTGGACGATCACGTCGACCCGCGTGCTGGCCGACGGCGAGCGGACGCTGTTCGTAACGGCCGAAGACCCGGCGGGCAATACCAGCGGCGCGGCTGATTCGCTCGCGATCCTGGTCGATACTCAGGCGCCGCGCGTGGAACGTGTTTATGTGACCGACGAGCCGGGTTACAACCTCTTCGCGCCGAAGCCCGAGGTCGATGGCCCGACACCGGCGATTACGAGTTTGTCGATTGATGTCAGCGACCTTCCCAAGCAGGTAGCCGACCTGTTCCGCACAGCCCTGGCCTTGGGCGCCGACGGCAACCCGGTCGAGAATCTGGGCAGCTACGAACTTCGCGGCGACCACGTTGGCCTGGTCGCGATTGAAAATGTCGAGTTCGATTATGTGTTGCTCATCGCCGATGGCGCGGACATCAACGGCACGATTAACCTCACGTTTGCCGAACCTTTGCCCGACGATCGCTATACCCTTTCGATCATCGGCGAACTGCGCGACGAAGCCGGTAACTTGCTCGATGGCGAGACGAATACCAACCAGCCCTCGAGCGCCCCGACGCTGCCCAGCGGCGACGGCCAGCCGGGCGGAACCTTCGTGGCCCGGTTCACGGTCGACAGCCGGCCGGAAATTGGCACGTGGGCCAACACCGGCATTGCGATCGACCTGAACAACAACCAGGTGTTCGATCTCGAAAACGGCGACGATACGAACGAAGACGTCCTCTTCCATATCGGCTTGAACAGCGACGACATCTTCGCCGGTCAGTTCACCGCGTCGGCTGGCAATGCGACCGACGGGTTCGACAAGGTTGCCGCCTACGGCCGCGATACGCACGGCCAGTGGCGTTGGTTGGTCGATTTGGATAACGACGGCACCGCCGATCTGAACGTCGTCGACGCGAGCAACATCAACGGCGCTCCGGTCGCCGGCAACTTCGATGGTGATGCGTCGAACGGAGACGAAGTCGGCCTGTTCACCGGTAGCGTCTGGTGGCTCGATACCGATCACGATTACCAGGTCGATACGCCGGTGAATGCCAATTACCGTGGCTACCCAATCGTGGGCGACTTCGACGGCGACGGCTTCGACGACCTGGGCGCTTGGACTGACAACCGCTTCCACTTCGACCTGACCGGCGGCCTGCTGAACAACTTCGACGGCAACTGGGACGCCCGCAAAGATTTCGGCTTCCCGAGCCCCGAAGAGCGTCCGGTGGCGGCCGACATGAACCTCGACGGTATCGACGACCTCGGCCTGTTCGTGCCAAACCGCGAGACGACCGCCGGCGAAATGGGCGAGTGGTTCTTCCTCGTCTCGAATCGCGAACTGGCCGCTCCGGGCACGATCGGCGCCCTGGATCACGAGTTCCGCACCGAACCGTT
>JAGQOS010000483.1 GCA_020427265.1 Planctomycetales bacterium | reverse complement strand
AGTGGCGCGTGGCAACGGCCATAGCGAGCTAGGAACGGCGGCATGAACTACGAACCGCGGCTGCACATCGTTCTGTATCAACCGGAGATTCCGTACAACACCGGGAGCGTGGGAAGAACGTGCGTGGCGGCCGGCGCTAAATTGTGGCTGGTGCGGCCGCTGGGATTTCGTGTCGACGATTATCATCTGCGCCGCGCGGGGCTCGACTACTGGCAGCATTTGGAATGGCAGGTGGTCGACGACTGGGACGAATTGGTCGCGCATTTGCCGGTCGAGCGGCACTATTATTTCACGAAATTCGCGACCCGGCCGTACTCCGACGTGGCGTTCGAGCAGGGCGACACTCTGGTATTTGGACGCGAATCGCAAGGCCTGCCCGCTTCGCTCTGGCAGCGCGACGCGAGCCGTGCGTTGCGGGTTCCCATTCGCGAGGCGGCCCGCAGCTTGAATCTCTCGAATACGGTCGCCATCGCCACGTTCGAAGCGTTGCGGCAATGGAGTTGAGGGTTGAGGGTTGAGGGTTGAGGAGGACATTTCGCACACAAAGACACAAAGACACGAAGGAGACGAGTTGGCGGAGGGAGGTTGTTATCTCTCGCAGTGGTCGCGAAGGCGCAGAGAAGGTACGATTGAAAGAAGCTTGCGATGTGGCAAGCACGTCTCCGCTCGCTCTGCGCCTCTGCGAGAAAATATTGAATCTAGCGATTAGCTGTTAGCAATTGTTCCCTTCGTGTCTTTGTGTCTTCGTGCGCGAATTGTCGTGCGGGGAACGCTAATCAGCGCTGATCTTCACTAAACGGATCCGGTCAGCGTCGATTAGCGAAGATTCGTGTTCCCATCGGTTGCAAGCGGTACCGGCATACGACCGCGATAGGCTCGCTGCGGCCTCTGCGATTAGAGACCAACTTATTCTCCTTGGTGACTTCATGCGCGAATTCTCTTTTCTCGTAGGAACCTCCGCACTCGCGATAGCAATGCCTTCGCTCGATCTGCAAGAAAGTTGATGGCGGCCCGGAAAAAGTCCGCTTTTTCGCCAGCCGGTTTTCTTTTATCATGCCGCCCGAACGAAGGAGAAAAGCATGGATGCGAAGTTGCCGGAGTTCTTGGCGCCCGGCGTACAGGCGGTAGCGCAGACGGCCCATTTCATTGGGATTCACGGCGCGGGAATGCGCTCGCTGAGCCGATTGCTCGCGGGATTCGGCTGGGAAGTGACCGGGTCGGACCCGATGCTTGCCAGCAGCAGCGCCGGGCGGTTTCAACTGCATGCACCCGACAATGTGCCTGAGCATGCCGACGTGGTGGTTTGTTCCGACGCCATCGCTGCCGACCATTGCGAGCGGCAGAGAGCGGCCGAGTTGGGAATTGAAACGATCAGCTACGCCGACATGCTCGGCCGGTTGATGCTCGATCGCACAGGCGTAGCCGTGGCCGGAACGCACGGCAAATCGACGGTCACCGCAATGACCGGCGAGATCCTGCTGGCCGCTGGCCTCGATCCTTCGATTGTTGTGGGGGCGGAGCCAATCGCCTGCCAGCGTTCAGGGCGAGCCGGAAGCAGCCCTTTGCTGGTGGCCGAAGCCTGTGAGTACCGCCGCAATTTCTTGAAGTTGCGGCCCCGCTGCGCGGCGATTTTGAATGTGGAGCCCGATCACTTCGATTGCTATGCGCAGGTCGACGAATTGACCGACGCCTTTGGTCAGTTCGCCGCCCAGGTGCACATGCACGGCCGTTTGATTGTGAATGAAGATTCGCCTCGCGCGGTTTCGGCCGCGCGCCGGGCCGACTGTCCGACGGAAACTTTCGGTTTCGAGCCGTCGGCGGATTGGAGCCCGCGTTTTCTTTTGGCCAACAATGGTTTTTACGATTTCGATCTCTGCCACCAGAGTCGCTCGCTGGGCCGCGTACGCCTGCGTGTTGCCGGGCGACATCAGGTGGCCAACGCGTTGGCGGCCGCGGCGTTGGCGGCGGCGGCCGGGGCGCACGAGGAAGCGATTCTCGTGGGGTTGAGCCGTTTCGCCGGGCTGGAGCGGCGACTCGAATTGGCCGGGATGCCAGGCGGTGTGAACTGGATCGACGACTACGCCCATCACCCAACCGAAGTGGCCGCGGCCATCGAAACCCTGCGAGAAATGATGCCCATCAGCCGTCTCTGGTGCGTGTTTCAACCGCATCAGGCGTCGCGAACAGCCGGACTTTTGGAGGAATTCGCGGAAACCCTGCGGATGACCGACCGCGTGGCCATTCTCGATGTCTTCCGCGCTCGCGAGGGCGCGCCGGCCCCAGGCGAGGTGACCGCGGCCGATCTGGCGGAGCGTATTCGCGATCTCGACGGCCGCGTGATCGACGTCCATGCGGCCGACGCGGTCGAACAGACGCTGGCCGAAGCGATTGAGGTGGGAGAATTGACGCGTGGAGATATAATCATCACCATGGGGGCAGGTGATGTCGGCCGTATCGGGGCCGGCCTGTCCAAGACGTTCTCGACTCGGCGAATGGCAGGATGACGTTTCTCACGGGATTGGAAAGCTTTGTACGCGAAGAAGAATCGCTCGCGCCGTACACCTGGTTCAAAATTGGCGGACCCGCCCAGTACTTCGCGGAACCTACTTCGGTCGAAGATCTGACCGAACTGGTCGGCCGCTGTCGCGAAAACGATGTGCCGGTCCGCCTGCTTGGCGGCGGCTCGAATTTGCTGGTGCGCGAAGCCGGTGTTCCCGGCGTGGTCGTGCATCTTTCTCATCCGTGCTTCGCGGAAATCAAACACGACGGCCGTAAAATTACGGCCGGCGGCGGCGCTCGGCTGAACCATGTCATTTCCACTTCCGTGCGCGAAGGCCTGGCGGGACTCGAACCGCTGGTCGGCATTCCAGGAACCATTGGCGGTGCGCTGCACGGCAACGCGGGAAGCCGCGGCGGCGATATCGGCCAGTTTACGGCCGCCGCCACGGTCATGACCCGCTCGGGCGAACTGATCCAGCGCGAACGCGAGGAACTGGTGTTCGCCTATCGGCAGAGCAGCCTCGACGAACTCGTCATCGTCGACGCCACGTTTGAGCTCGAAGAAGACGATCCCGAACAACTAACCAAGCGGATGCAAAAGCAGTGGATTATCAAGAAGGCGAGCCAGCCCATGGCGCACCAGAGCGCTGGCTGCATCTTCAAGAATCCACGCGATTTCTCCGCCGGCAAACTCATCGAACAGTGCGGCCTCAAAGGTGTTCGCGCCGGTGGCGCCGAAGTATGCCAAACGCACGCCAACTTTATCATTGCCCACGAAGACGCGACCAGCGACGACGTGTTGCAACTGATCGACCAAGTTCGCCGCTCGGTCGCCGACCGGCACGAAGTGGAATTGGAATTGGAAATCGAGATCTGGTAATGGTAGGAGCTTTTAGCTGTTAGCAAGAGCGCATTTCAAAACTCCTCAGCCGTAGGACGCGAGTCCACGGTTCTCGGGAAAAACCGGACGCTAGCGCGCTGCGGCTAAGTTATGAAATGCGCTCTAGTAACTTTTAGTGAGTTTGTCAGGCGCACGTTATTCGATCGCAACAGCTAATAGCTCATAACTAACAGCCATTCATG
>JAGQOS010000482.1 GCA_020427265.1 Planctomycetales bacterium | reverse complement strand
CATGACGTCGTCGTCCTGTTGCGCCAAGCGGGCATATTGCTGCACAACCAAACAGCCGTGCTGCCGTACGACATCGACGGACGTTCGCGAATAGGCATCGTCACTGAGCCTTACAAGGACTGTCGGCCCCTGGCGGAGCGATTCGTCAGGGGCCCTTTTTGATTTGGGCCGAAGGCTGGAATGGAAGACGTCCCCTATCTCTTTCCAACATCTCGAAATCTACGGCGATGTCGGTGCCCTAAGCAACGCTGGAAACCGGCCACGTGCGATCTTCCAGGAATAGGCTCATAGCTACACGGGCCACTTGCTCGCCGGGCAGTGTTCATGTGGCATCCATGCCTTCTGGGCGGTGAAACAACCGCACAGCCGACAACGTACACCCGTGTGGTGGCGGCACTCATTGCACACGGCCAGCCGTTTGTCGTGGGCAGTGTGGCTAACCGTTTTGAAACCGGAAGCGACGAATTTGGCCATCGACCGGGCGGCAGTATACGCCATTCGCAAGGGACTGGGACGTGCAGCCGAAGGAGTCTCGGCCGTCGTCACGAAACTGCTGACGATTGGTCCGCCGAGAAGGCCCGCGTATCCGGACGGTCCACTGGCATCGTCGGTTTCACCGTGCGTCAGCGCAACGTCGCCGCGGCGGAAAGCTTCCAGTTGTTCTGCGAACGGCTGCGCCTGAGGCGAGCCAAGACGTTCGTAGATCTCCACGCAGTTTTGTGCCGCCCGCAGCGCCTCCTCGCGATACCCCAATTCGTCGTGACAGATCGCGATACTCCACCAATTCTCGGCTTCGTCGCGCTGATCTCCCTGCTCCAGGGCGATTCGTCGGGCGCTTTCGAAATACTCCAAGGCCTGGCCGGGCTGCCGCATCCCCAGGTGGGCCGTTCCCGTTTGGCCGAGCATCATCTTTTCCAAGAACGGATCGCCGACTTTTCGGGCATGCGCGAGGACTTCACCAAACTTGGTTAAGGCCTCGGCTACCTTGCCTGTCGCTAGTTCCGCCATTCCCAAGTTGGCCCGTGCGTCGACTTCTATTCCCACGTCGCCAATCTCGCGAGCCAATGCCAGTGCTTGCTCTAGGTGCTTCGCCCCCTCGGCCGCCTCGCCGTGTCGGACGAGCACACTGCCCATATCGGTCAAGGCGATCGCTTCTTCGGTTCGATCACCGCCAGCTTGAGCGTGAGCCAGCTTCTCCTCAGCCTGCTTCTGCGGATTGTTTTCGGGACGCGACAACTCGGAGAAGTGTTCCTCTTTGGCGTGTAATTTCTCTTCTTCGTGCCGCGCTTTGGCCGCTTCATAGAATGTCTGATGCTCACCGGCGCCCGCAACGAGAAACAGATTGGCGCCCAGTCGTCGACACGACTCCAAATCGGGCCAATGCTGTCGAATCCGATGTTCGTCGAGCCCGACGTTCGCGTCACCCGACCAGATGAGGGTCAAGTCCGTGCGCTTCGCACCGATCCGTTCCACGGGATCTCCCGTTGGCGTTCGCCAGCCAGATGACGTGTCGGCCCCGCTAAAGCGAGACCGCAACTTCTCCCACATTGAGCACGTCTTCAGCTCAAAGGGCGTCATTGTGGCCCCCGTGGCGCAGAGTGCACCTCGCTGCTCGATCTCCGGCCCTGCGGCGTCGCCGATGCGCTCCCAGCGACAAACGGGACCCGATCCGTCTACGGGAACCCATAGGATGAGACGATCGGCGCCTGCTCCTGCCGATTCGGAAGCAATCGTGTCATCCAGGCCGAAGTGCGCTAATCCGGGGAACGGCATACGACGTGAACCTCCGAGCACGTGCCATTTATGAAATTATCAGCTACGTTCATATTAGCAGATAGCAGTTGTTCCAACAGGAGTTGGACCAGCCATGATCGTCGCAAGTCGGCAGCTCGCGGCTCTCGGTTACGTAATGTCCGCTGACGCGACGATTGTCCTGGCCTCGCTAAAGGTTCGCCACGCGAACATACCGCGATGGATTCTCGGAAAAAGCTGCCTGGCACGCTTGGGAACAGAAGAAGTAAGGATGGCCTTCATAGCTGTTGTTCGCTACGGCGCTGGACCGGTTGATGCGCATGCCGCATACCGGATCCGTCACAACGTCCTCATCAAAGTCGACCGCGCCACGGTCGATCTGCAAGTAGCCGTCAACGAATTCGAGAAGACGTTCTTCCACCCAGGCAGCAATCGAGCGATCTTCCACTGCCTCCAGCGACACGGTCAACCGGTCCTGCTCGGAAAAGCCGACGAAGTCCGGCATCATGTACATTTTGCACACGACGATCAGCTTCTCGAATCGCACATCGTGTTCCATTGCGAACTCGACCTTCGTGCTAGCCGGAAACCGCTCGCAAAATCCGAACCAGCACAAACAAACACCGCTTGGATCGATCTGTACGGGACCGGCATTCGAGAACTGGCTGGCCACACACTCCAAGCGAGGGCGGATTACGGTCTCGCTAAACTCCGATCCAAGTTGCTCGAACCGCTGACGCCTTGAGCGCACACCGGCCATGTAGCGTTCCATCTCTTCGACCGGCCAATGCGGCACACGGTCGGCGCGGGCCAACGTCGCTTCGAGGCGATTTGCGAAGTCTTTGAGATCGCCCATGGCGAATCTATTCCTTCTTAATCTTGGCGAGGTACTCGTCAGCGTTCGCCAGCAGCTTGTCCTTGCAGTGTTCGCAGCAGATCCACACCGAAGTGCCGTTCACATCAACTTTCTGGGGCGGGCCCATTGTGCCGAGCATTTCGCCGCTCACTGGGCAAAAGTGCTGCGCTTTGGCTGCGGCGGCGTCCTCCGGCGAGAGTTTTGCCAATTCCGCATTCATCTTTTCCATGTCAGTCTGCCCGTTCTCCATTTCCATGCCGGCATGCTCCGCATGATCTGCGTGCTTATGCTCGTCGGCATGATCTTCCTGCTCCTGACCGGCGGCAGGGGCCGAAGCGTTCGATTCGTTCGACGGCTTTGCACACCCGGAAAAGATTAACGCGACCAGGGCGAGAGCGGGTGCGGCAGCAATCAAATATCTCATGGGAATCCTCATTTTGACGATCAACGCGGTTGCTTAGATCGCGGAACCGTTCCGCGTTTCTGCTTCTTAGATGCAACGACTCTTCGGTTTCTTCATGAAGCAGGCGAAAAAGATTCCGGCCGTTTTGTGTTAATGCGAAAGTCGCCGCGCGGCTTCGTTGCGTCCTGGACAAAACCAGTAGATTCGCGATATCGGTCTGGTCCGCACTGCATTAAGATGGGGAAACTGTGGGCGGTGCAGCGTTCGCGACTGGCCGCACGCTGTTGTTGTTCAAGAACTTACGAAATAGAACGAATTATCGTCGAATTCGGTGAAGGTTTTGGCCGGTGATGGCATCTAAAAGAACACTTACGCCAAGTGATCTTGCGAGCGCGACGCCGATTGAAGCCGACGTGTTGGCCGGTTGTCGCGACGGCGATCGCGGCGCGCAACAGCGGCTGTACGAGCAATGCAGCCACCGCGTGCATCGCCTCATGGTTCGTATGGTTGGCTGGCAGGATGCCACAGATTTGACGCAGCAGGTGTTCTTGCAAGTGTTTCGTAAGATCGATCAGTTTGCTGGCCAGGCGAGGTTTGAAACCT
>JAGQOS010000481.1 GCA_020427265.1 Planctomycetales bacterium | reverse complement strand
GCCGCCCTCGACTAGAATCCCGCCTCGCGCACGCTCAGGGAAAACTTCGCGCGAGTGGAGGAACTCGTGGGTCGAATCATCTGCATCGCCAATCAGAAAGGTGGCGTCGGCAAGACCAGCACGGCCATCAATCTAGCCGTCGGCCTCGCCAAGAGCGGGCGGCGCGTGCTGCTGGTCGATCTCGATCCGCAGTGCAACGCCACCTCTGGCTTGGGGTGCCGCATCGCCGCGCGCCACGCGCTGCTCGAAGATCGGCCGCTCCGCGAAGCAATCGTTGCTAGCACGACCGAGCGGTTGGATGTGCTTCCCGGGTCGCGCAGCTTTCGCGATGTCGAGATGCTAGCAGCGGCCGCGCCGCAGGAGTCGGACCGGTTCGCCGCCAACTTGATCGGCGGCATGGCCACGTACGACTATGTGATGATCGACTGCCCGCCTTCGTTCGGCCAGCTAACGCAAACCGCACTGGCCAGCAGCGACGAAGTGCTGATGCCGATCCAGTGCGAATACTTCGCCATGGAAGGCCTGGCCCAAATGATCGAAGTCATCCGCCAGATCATGCAGCGTCGCGAAGGGCGGCTGCGCTTCGGCGGTATCGTGCTCACGATGTACGATGCGGCCTTGGAGTTGACCGGCGAAGTGGAAGCCGAGGTGCGCGACTTCTTCGGCGAGATCGTTTTCGAAACCGTGATCCCGCGCGATGTGGCCGTGGCCGAAGCGCCGAGCCACGCGCTGAGCGTGCTCGACTACGCCCCCCGCTCGCGCGGCGCGAGAGCCTATACCGAACTGTGCCTCGAACTCACCGAGACGACGTAAGCGAGGCGAACATTGAACATTGAACATCGAACGAACGCATTCTGAATTCCCAATTCAAAATTCCCACCTGCACGGAGGCATAAGCCATGACACGAGAACGCCGCCTGGGCCGAGGCTTGGAAGCCTTGTTGAGCCAACCGGTCGATGCTGATTCGAACGCCGAACCGTTTCGCGAGCAGCACGCTGCGGCCGGCCCTGTCGATCCGCACGGCACGGTCTGGATCAACGTTTACGAGATCGACCGCAACCCGTTTCAACCGCGGCACGTGTTTCGCGACGAGGAAATCCATTCACTCGCCGACAGCGTGCGCCAGCACGGCATGCTGCAACCCGTGATCGTGCGGCGGATTGGCGACCGCTATCAACTCATCTCGGGTGAACGCCGCTGGCGCGCCGCCACCGTAGCGAGCTGGGAGAAGGTGCCCTGCCTGGTTCGCGAGGCCGACGACCGGCAGATGGCCGAGTTGGCGATTGTCGAAAACGTGCAGCGCAAGGACCTGGGGCCGTTGGAAAAGGCAAGTTCGTTCGAGCGTTACCTGGAGCAATACGGCTGCACGCAGGAAGAACTGGCCACACGGATTAACCTCGACCGTTCGACGATCGCCAACCTGATTCGCCTGCTCGAATTGCCCGAGGCCGTGCGCACCGCGCTGGCCGAAGAACGCATCACCCAGGGCCATGCCCGCGCCCTGCTGCCCTTGGGCGAGGAGCGAGAACAGATTCAGGTGTGCCAGCAGATTCAAGACGAGCAACTCAGTGTCCGCGCGACCGAGCAGCTTGTGTCGTCGCTGATTCGCGAGGCCGACGGCCGGCAGCCGCTCGGCGTGGCGCCGGGCACCACGCCGTCTGCGCCGCGCTCGCGGAGCGAACAGATTTCGTCGCTCGAGCAAGAGCTGCGGGCGGCGTTGGGCACGAAGGTCGACATCCGCGAAGGCGCCAAGGGCAAAGGCCGGATCGTGATCCACTTCAAGAGCCACGACGAATTCAACCGCCTGCGCAGCGACCTGGCGGGCGGCAGCCACGGCGAACAAAGCCGGGCCGGCTAACCGGCTGCGGAGGAAATTGCCCGTACGCCGAAGGCGTTAGTCGCGAGGACGACCGGTCGCGCGGATGGATCGCCGGATAGCGGCCGATGTTACCCGGACACGCCCGGCTCCCCAGGAGGTCTGCAAAGTCCGGGGTCTGGTACATTTTTCGGCTGAACCATCAAGACCTTTAGCCGAAAATGGTCGACCGAAAACATGCACCTGACCCCCTCTCTTCGACTTTGCAGTTCTCCTGCCCGGCTCCCACTGGCGATTGCCCTGGTGGGACCAAGTCGATACGATAGAAGCTTGAATTTTCGGGGCGTAGCTCAGCCTGGCTAGAGCGCGTGCTTTGGGAGCACGAGGTCGCACGTTCGAATCGTGTCGCCCCGACTATTCTTCAAATCCGGCCGTTTGTTTGAATGCGGCCGCAAGGACGGTCGGCATTCAGCCGGCTCGATGGGATTGCTGGCGATTGGCCATTTTCCGTTCGGCTTCCGCAGCTAGGCGGTCCAAGGGACTTTGCACGCCGCAGGCGCCGCGCTGGAGGACGTGCGTATAGATCATCGTTGTCGACACGTCGGCGTGGCCCAACAGTTCCTGAACCGTCCGAATATCGTAGCCCGCTTCCAGCAAATGCGTGGCGAAACTATGCCGCAGCGTATGGCAACTCGCCCGCTTATTCAGCCCGGCGCGCACGACGGCGCGTTTTACGGATCGTTGCAGAACGCTTTCATGCAGATGATGTCGATACAGCGGTCCCTCGGGATTCCGCGGATCGCGGCACAGCTTCTCGGAAAAGAACACATACTGCCACGCCAACTCCCGTTCGGCGTTAGGGTATTTGCGACGCAGCGCATAGGGCAAGTCGGCGCGCCCAAATCCGCGCTCCAGGTCGTTGGCGTGTTGGCGGCGCACCCGCGCAATCTGCGTCGACAGCCCTTCGACACAACGACCGGGCAACGGCACAGCCCGGTCTTTGTCGCCCTTGGCCTCGCGAATCAAGAGTTGGTTTCGCTCGAAATCGACGTCCTTCACCCGCAGCCGGCAACACTCCAACAACCGTAATCCCGCCCCGTAGACTAATTCGATCATCAGCCGGTAGAGTCCGCCGCCTCCTTCGAGATGAGCGATGAGGCGCGTGACTTCGCCTTGCGACAAGATCACCGGAAGTCGTCGGCTCTCCTTCGCGCGCAGGGCGTCGATTTTGGGGAGTTCGATCTCGAGCACGTGCTTGTAGAGGAATAGAATCGCACAAAACGCCTGGTTCTGTGTCTTCGCCGTCACGCGGCGTTTCGTCGCCAAATGAACCAAGAATGCTTCAATCTCTTCCTTACCCATTTCTCCCGGGTGCCGCCAAGTGTCGCCCTTTCGATGGAACCGAAGGAACTCCAAAATCCAATTACGATACGACTTTTCGGTTGAAAGCGCGTAGTGCATCGTGCGCATCTTGTCGCGAAACCGTGCCAATAGTTTTCCGTCATCGCCGCCTGCAGCGCGCCGCATAGGACCATCCTGAGGCGTACTATACGGCGCAGCGCCGTGTTTCTCGATATTTGCAACCGCTGCGTTTGGGCGGTAAGTTGTAGCCATGATGGACCTTTCTGAGTTGACGGACGGGAGGGACAGGAATACTATACGCCTGTATACTGCATAGTGTCCGCCATGTCAATCTTATACGGCGCTGCGCTGTAGAATTATAGTTATGTTGCAAAATCGATGGGCGCACCGCTGACTATCTACAATCTGTATCAACTCGTCGGTAGCAATGAACAAT
>JAGQOS010000480.1 GCA_020427265.1 Planctomycetales bacterium | reverse complement strand
GGCTCTACGCCACTCGCTCGCTGCCCCGCCAGCGGCGCCGGCGAGGCCGGCGAGCAGCATGGGCAGCACGCTGTTCGGTTGGTCGTCGTCGGGTGTCGATCGGGGGCGAATGTCGGGAACCATCGCCGGCTGCACGGGTGCGGGACGTGGCGCGGGCTCGGGCTCCGGTTGGGGAGTTGGACGCGGGCAAGGACGACAGTTTTCGATCGCCGCGGCGATTTCGTCGGCCAGCCGCTCCGGCGAACTGGGCAGATTGTCGCCGCTCGCCTTGTAACACGTCCTGCCGTTGGGCATTTGCACCAGCAGGGCGGGCAACGCGCCGACGTAGCTGGACCACTTGGCTTGAAACATGGGATCGGTCGAGGAGAACTGATGACAACGACACTGCGCCTGCAGCGATCGCAAACGCGGCTCCACCGCCATGGCGGCCAACAGCCAGCGGCTTGCCGGGTCGGCATGGTGTTCCGCCGGCAAGCAGACCGTAACCCACCAGGCGCCGCCGTCCTCGGGCAGGTCGAGAATAAGTTCGCTGCAAGTCGGTTGGCCAGCGATCGGGGAAGCCTGGTCAGCCGACGACTTCTCGCGTGATGTTCCCAGTGGCCGTGCGACGAGCGTCGCCAGCACGGCCAGGCAAGCTCCCATTGCGATTTTCATTTCGTGTTTCCTCCAAGTAGGTAGGGAGTTGGCGGGGTCGGCGTGTAGACGAGTGTCCAGGCCCAGCCGCCATAGGATCGCCAACGCTCAATGAATTCGTCGCGCTCGACCCAGATGATTTGTTCGATGCGGTTGTTATCGAGCAGGCCTGCATAGTTTTCGTCGAGATGCACGAGGTTCACGGCATGTTGCGGCCAGAATGTAACACCGGCGCCGCGGCTGGTGCGCAGCGCCCAGTCGAGAAACGTCGCGTCGCCGTCGGTCGTAAAGGCGTAGCGCAGCCCGGCGTTTTCAAGCCGTTCGTTCAAGCGGCTAGGATATTCGCCGCCCGCAAACGCACGCCGCCACCAATCGGCCAGTTCGTTTTGTCCTTGCCATCGCAACAAGTGAACCGTTGAGGCGTGCACGCAGGATCCATCGCCCCAATTCTCTTCTCGCAGCGTCAATGGAATGTCGACGCAGGGCGTAGCCGGCGAGTGGAGATCAGATCTTGCGAACGGCCGCTCCGGGGCGCGTGGCGTCGGAGGAGTCGAGCACCCTAAGCTGATCAGCAAGAGCACAAGGTTCAGGTTTTGTATCCGTGAAGGTTGCATGGTTAGCCTTTCACCAGAATGCCGGGGGCGTAAATTTCGGCGTCGATGAGTGTTTCAATCAGGCCCCCTGGCGTGATCTTGCTGGCGTTGCTGATTGGAAACAGGCCGACGTGTTGCAAAACACTGGCGAGATATTCGCTGCAGAACAGGCTGCTGCGATCGACGCGGCGCCAGGCCCAAAAATGTTTCACGATGCGCGTGCCGCTGAGGATAGCGCCGCGGCCGTCGTACTGCTGCCCGATTCGCGAAAGCAAGTGTCCGGTAAGTCGCGTGCATTTGGACTCGTCAAAGTCGCGGCGCCAGGCGGGCAAAAGGCGATAAAGCCAAACCTGCCCGTTGTAGTCGCGAATTCGCGCGTCGGGGTCGTGGGCCTGCACGCCCTCGATCTGCTTGCCCGTGACGGCACAAGGCACGTTGGCAAGTGTCGTGCTTTCGTACAGCAAATGCCGATCGATCCAACCGTAGAAATTTGCGTTTTCGGTCCGTAGCACGCCGCCATCAGCAAGTTGGCGCAATTGACGTCGCGGGGTCCAGCCAATGGCGCCCACATGCGACACCGACGAACAGGAGCCGATTTTGATACCCAGCGATACGGCGCTGTTGCCCGAAAAGGCCAGGATATCGGCGGCTTCCCAATGTATTCCCAGTGCGGACGCCCCCTCGAATTTCGAGATTCGCTCGTCTGGATAGAACAATCGCAGCATCTCAGGTGTCTCCTCTGCGCGGAAACCGGCGATTCATTTCGCATTCGAAGTCGAGCCAGGCCTCTTCGTCGGGATCGAAAAACTCGGTCTGGCTGAAGTCGTCACTGCCGGTCGGCAGTTCGTTGAACACAGTCTGGCGCGTCGCCTGAATCTCTTGGCAAATCCGGCGCACGCAACTCGCCACAAACGCCTCGTCGTCGGCCGCTAAATCGCGTTGGGCAGCAAGTGCGGCGAGCGACGGCGGCAGGCTCGGCAGATTGTTCAACCGCTGGCGGTATTCGGAGAGTTGTTCTTGGGATCGATTCATGTGCGGGACTTCGCCTTTCTACCTTTGGACGGAATGATTCGATTTCGTTCCAGGACATTCGCCACTGGAATCGCGAAGTAGTCAACTTCACCGGAAGTGCTCTGCCCGTGTGCAAGAATGATGCGGTGGTCGTCTTCGTCGATAACCCAACCGACATTGGCGTTGGTCGCCAGTCGCAGGTCGCTGAGCATGTCGACTTGTGCTCGCAGCGAGTCTGCGCAGGCGTCGTGCCATACGATCCACTCGAGCTGATTTTTTCGTGGAAGTTGCATGTTGCGTTACCTCGCTTGCCGGCGGCAGATTGGGCCCGCCAAGGTCACCGTTTCCACGTGCTGAGCAAGTCGAACCAAGGCAGCGCAGTTGTCGTGCGAAAACGCGGTTTGTCGGGCGAGCGCGGCGAGAAGTGAGATCACCTGGTCCGCGAAGCTATCCAGCAGATCGCCGCGATCGACGTCCAACTCGATTTCGAGCGGGATCGTGCTAGCAAGCAGGCTGGGTATTTCGGATTGAGTAACGCCGGCGAGCGAGAGCAGGCGATCCAGGGCGTACTTCACGGCCTCGTCTTCGAATGAAGCGCGGGCCCAAGATTGCCGGGAAAAGTCGTTTTGCGGCCCCCTTGCGGGGGCGATTCCTTGAATGGTCATGGCCGTTCGTTTCCCCGGCAGCATCGGATCGAAACTGCTCGATGAGGTCGATCATTCCATGACTTCCTGTCTTTGTTGTCTCCATGTGAAATTAAGTATATACAAGTTTGTGCAAAAGTCAATATTCTAATTTCGAAAAAAGACAAATTAAGGTTCTTTAGCTTCTAACGACGATTTACTTATTGACAAAAAAGCCGGTTTTCTGCACATTGGAGTCACTATGCCGATCAAACCATTTGAGCCGTACACCGCCGAGCGATTGCAGACTGTGATCGAACGCCTCGATCGTCTGGCAGGCCGACTGCGCGCCGTCCACGATTGGATGGAAGAGGAAGGGGTCGATTCCCTCGAAATCACGAATCACAAAAGCATGATTAAGGGGCTCGAATTCGCCGAAGCCTTCGGTCATGCTTCCGAGCGAGCGGTCGACAACTACCGATTGAGCGATTCTCTCGACGAATAGTCGCAAATTTGCCACTAATCGGCCGGATCGCCCGGCGGCCATGGACAAGCGACGTTCGATTTGCCAAGATCCAAGGAAACCGGGCGGCGTTTTGTTCCCGTGGTTTGGGACGGGAGGCACGCCACCGCAATATTTGGGGCCGTAGCTCAGTTGGGAGAGCGCTAGCTTTGCAAGCTAGATGTCGTCGGTTCGAGTCCGATCGGCTCCACTTATGAAGAAAGATCGACGTGCGGCAGCCGACCGAGGCATGGTGTGATCGTTGCCAACCAGCGC
>JAGQOS010000047.1 GCA_020427265.1 Planctomycetales bacterium | reverse complement strand
ATTTTGCGGGCTTGGTAGCCCGCAGTCATTTCATTTGGCCGCGAATTCGCGATTTTGGGCCTGCGCCAACTGCTCGCACACGATACCTGGAACCGCTGACCGGCGGCACACTCCTCCATGTTTCGGCCCGAACAAAGCGCGCTACGCTCACGTTGGGCCTCTCGCTATAATCCCGCGTCATGGAGTCGCAACGACTAGGTTTTCGATTGCCATGGGGCACGATTTTGCTGTTTGCGGCTCTCGTCGGATGCGGCTTGCTCGGTATTTCCCGCAGTGAAGAACTCGCTGGCGGAAGCGGAAGACTGCTGAGAGTGCAGTTCGCTTGGGGGCTGGTAGCCGGTGTCGGCGCCGCACTGGCAACGGCGCCGAACTATCGTCGCGTTTTGCGTTTGACGTATCCGATTTTCTTTCTAAGCCTCGTTTCCCTCGGCGTGGTTTATTTGTTTCCGGCGATCAACGGAGCACGCCGCTGGATTCGGCTTGGCCCGCTCGGCTTTCAGCCTTCGGAGTTCGCCAAGCTGGCATTTGTACTCGCCATGTCACGATATCTGATGTTTCGCGAGAACTATCGGAAGCTGTCGGGCCTGATCGCGCCTCTGATCCTAGCATTGGCCCCATCGCTATTGATATTGCGAGAACCCGACTTGGGAACGGCGCTGCTCTTCTTTCCGCTACTGTTAGCAATGCTCGCGATCGCCGGAGCGCGCCGGCGTGATCTCGTGCTCATGGTCGCCGCCTGTGTGCTTGTTGCTCCCGTGTTATGGTCGCAAATGAGCCGCGAGCAGCGCAGTCGCGTTACGGCCGTCTGGAATCAAGCTGAGCCGGGCAGGATCGTTCAGGGCGATGGTTATCATTTGGCCAAAGCTAAGCAATTGCTCGTTCTCGGCGGCGTTTGGGGAAGCGCTATCGAAGGCGAGACAGCATTCGACCAAGGCGTCTATCACATACCCGAGGGCGCTACCGATTCGATTTTCGTGGTGATCGCCGAGCGTTACGGTCTCTTCGGCGCAACGATCTTACTCTTGCTTTACGCGCTGCTGATATGGCAAGCCGTCGCAATTGCCGAAGCCACGCGCGAGCCCTTCGGGCGGCTCGTAGCAGGCGGCATTGGCGCGTTGTTTGCAATCCAAGTGCTCATCAATGCGGGCATGATGGTGGGGCTCTTGCCGATCACAGGACTTTCTCTGCCACTCGTTAGCTACGGCGGTTCCGGTCTGTTGGCGCACGGCTTAGCAATAGGCTTGTTGTTGAATATCGGCCTGCGCCCCGGCTACGAAGTGGGTCGCGAACCGTTTCGATTTCCCACCGCGCCCGTCCGCCGCGCCGCCTAAGCAGGCGGCAATTGGCTAGCTCGCGGCTCTGCGGTAAAGCTCGCGATACTCGGAAAAATTTCGCTCCCAACTGAACGAGCTCGCGCGCGGAAACAGATTAGCGAGCATACGACCATAGGCTGCGTGATCGTAGTGAAACAAAGCCGCAGCGCGCGACAGAGTAGCGGCTAGCGATGCGACCATCGCGCCGTACAAAGGCACGGCGCAGCGTTCCTGGGGCGTGGCTGCGCCGAGGATTGCCTGCCACTCATCTTCGATCGCCGCCTGGTTCGGCGACGCTTCGCGATAAAGAAATCCGGTTGCTGTCGTCGGCTCGGCGTCGATGTCGGCAATTTGATCGCACAGACCACCCGTAGCACGCCCCACGACAGGTGTCCCTTTTAAGTAGGGCTCGGTCGCGGCGCCAAATGGTTCGTAGAGCGAAGGCATGATGGCGAACGTCGCTCCAGCCATCGTTTCCATGTAACCTCGTTCCATTCGAAAGGGATACACGACCACATCGCCGCTACGTCGTGTCGCCAGTTCGCGCATGTCATTTGAAAACGCCCTTGGCTGAGGAACGATTGGAGTTAAGATGAATCGACAAGTTCCCGCCGGCATCGCTTCGATAGCCCTCGAAAGCACATCGAACCCCTTCTGGCCAGGGTCGAGTCGCCCAAACATGAGAAACACGGGAATGTCATCGGGCAAGTCGCCAAGACGCCCGCCCTGGTGCCCGGCTAGTTTGCCTTCGATGCGCGGATCGTCGTACGCGTCTAACTCGGCCAACATCGCCTTGCGCACGCGCCGCTTCTCACTCAGAATTGCGGTCGGATTGCCCGCCATTGCCTGCTCAGAGGCTTCGTCGCTGAAGGCGGAAACCGGTTTGAGGAAAAGCCCATTGTCGATGCCGACAATTCCACGCTCACGAAACGTGGCTTGCAAGTGATTGGCGAAGTACGTTGTTTGCAGCGGGTCGTTCGTCAAGTCGCTGGCAAAGACTCGGCTCACGGTAGCCACCGGCGCGTCGAATAGCGGCATGAAACATTGATAGACCGAATTATTGCGCGAGACACCTGGATAACGGCGCGATGTGATTAGCGTCCAAGCATCGGCATCGACTTCGTGGTCGTAAGGGTTATGGGAAGTGAGTACGAGCGCTGCGGAGCGGATACGGCCTTCGAGCATCGCCAGCTTGGTCATCAGCGCGGTTGCGGCCAGTTCCCAGTCTTGCACATGCACGATCAAATTGCTCGTTTCACCAATTGCTTCGAGCACGCGGGGTATCGCCGCCGAGGCGAAAAGGCTGTCGACCAGCAACTTTTCCGGCGACTCATGAAAGTATGGATCAGCGCCCCCCATTCCACCCGATGCGTCGAAGTGACCTTCGGCGCCGAATAGCACCCATCGAACGTCGCCCTGCCGCAAATCAAAGAGATCCACACGCACGGCTTGGCCGCCGAATTGCACATCGCAATGACCAATTAGGTGGAGCATTTCGCGGTTGGCTGTTTTCAACTGCGAGTGAAACGGCGAAAGCACGACCACGTTGCGGCCGGCCGATTGAAGCTGGTTTGCATAGTTCGCAGCCACGGCATAGATGCCGCCACTGCGGCCGAGCGGATTCTCATACACGCAGTACGCGATCGTCGCCGTTTCGGCGTCGACATCGCGTCGCATCCGATTGAGTTGACTTAGTTCGTTCGAGTCGAAGAGGGAGAGTAGTGCGCTCACCGGGCGAATTCCTGCTCAGGTTTCTAACTTGATAGGCGTAGAAGTCGTGATTGCCGCGTTGGCAGCCTTGCGCACGCGTCATGAGAAACGCGCAGACTCAAAAGGTCAAGGCGTGCGCCCGGAAATTATTTCGGCAAGATCCGCACCTAAGTAGACAGAGCCGGCAATTCTTGCCGCCACGAGGTTCGAGCCCAACTTACGGGCGTGTCGCAAACTTCGACTGGGGTTCCATACGCAGGCTGTCGAGCGACAATTCGCCTATGCCGCCGAGCAGGCCCACGACCACGATCGCTTCGCGAGCATTCTGTGGAACGTCGATCGACTTTGATTCTTCGCGCCAATCGAAACTGCCCATCCAGGGCCCCACCGATGCCGTTGAGATTGTCGCGCGCCGCTGGTCGTAAAACGTAACCAGGAGGCGGGGCCATTGCGATCGATCCTGTCCGAAACGCGCGTTGCGTGCTTGGACCCAGATCGTGAAGTCGAGCGACGCCACCTTGCGGCCGTCGACGGCAAATCCTTGAATCATCTGCGCGTAGCGGCCGGGGTCTTCGTTACTGAACTTCACGAAATAGTCGCCCTCGCGGGCTTCCGCCGGCTCCTGGACCCACTCTACCTGACGCTGGTAGTGCCAGGCATCGACTCGTGGCGGATCGCCAATCGATTGCTCGAAGCTGCCATTCTCGATCTGCGGATGTTTCGGATCGGGCTGTACCTGGCGTCGCTGTTCCGCCTTTCCTGTCATGGGAACAAACAGCGTGGCGCGCAAGGCCTTCGAAACCATTTTGCCGTCCTGCTTCTCCAGCAGGTAGAGGTTCTGTCGATAACGCTCACCGACCGGGATCACGATGCGTCCGCCTTCGCGCAATTGATTGACGAGCGCCAGGGGAACCTTCTCTGGCGAACACGTGACTATGATCTTGTCGAACGGAGCGTATTCGGGCCAGCCGAGGTAGCCGTCACCTGCCTTCGTGTGAACGTTTTCGTAACCGAGGCGAGCCAGCGTGCGTTCCGCTTTGTGTGCCAGCGACGCGACGATTTCAATCGAATAGACGTCTTTCACTAAACCGCTCAATACGGCTGCTTGATACCCGCTGCCGGTCCCGATTTCGAGTACGCGGTCAGCCGGCTGCGGATCCAGGTATTCAGTCATCGAAGCCACAACGAAGGGCGGCGAGATTGTTTGTCCTTCGCCGATCGGCAAGGCCATGTCGAGATAGGCGTACTTGCGCTCGTTGAGCGGCATGAACTCATGGCGCGGAGTCTCACGCATCGCTGCGATGACACGCGGGTTTTCGACACCCGCGGCGACGATCTCTTCGTCGACCATGCGCATTCGCGCGGCGCGAAACAGCGCCGCCGATTGCCCGTGGGCGGCTGACTCGATCCAACCTGCGGCCAGCAACGCCGTAACGGTCAAAATCGTTGTTACACGAAAGAAGATGGTCATGAAAACACACCCCACCGAACACCTGGAGGCAAACTAAGCGACAGTTAACCGACAGATAATTGCTTCGTGAGAAGATTTCGCTACTATTCCCTATTGTAATTGAGCCAGGAGAAATGGCGAATGGATTGCGAATTGTGCCGGAATGAACAGGCTTCGAGCTTTCACCACCTGATCCCGCGTACCTTGCATTCGAACAAGTGGTTCAAGAAGCGTTTTACGCGCGAGCAAATGCAGGGTGGCATTCAGGTATGCCGGCCATGCCATTTGGCAATCCACAATCTGATCCCTAGCGAAAAAGAATTAGGGCGGCACTTCAATACGCGTGAAAAGTTGCTGGCACACGAAGCAATCCGCCGGTTTGTTGCCTGGAAAAAAAGTCGCTAGCTCGAGTCGAATCTTAATTGCGGCCTTTCCGGCGACGTTTCTCCGTGGAGCGACGAAACAACCGCGCACTTTCGCTGGCTTCGAACTAATGGTGTGATACCCCAAGTTAATCCACCCAATCGACACACCGCCAATCGATCCAGCGGCGATCCGGGTCGGTCCGGCCATCGCTGATGAATCCCAGATGGCCACCACAATTCGTAACAACGACATCAAGCCATTCACTATCGCCCATGTCCGCAAAGGAACACGCGGGAACGAGTGGATCATTTGCGGCGGCGATGATCTTTGTAGGCACGCGAATCGAGGCCAACCGCGGGGCGGGACTCGTCTTGCGATAGTACTCTTCGCCGGAACGAAAGCCAGCCAGGGGTGCGGTCACCAGGTGGTCAAATTCGGTGCGTGAACGGGGGCGCCGTGCCAAGCGAATTGGCGGCAGATCTTGCAGACGCCGATTGCGCTGGCGAACGTGCTGCAGCAAGAGCGATACAAAGTGCCGCTCGTAGATCCGCGCCGCAGGCCGCGACATGAACCGGCTGGAAGCGATTAGATCAATCGGCGGACAAACGGCCAAGACGCGCGCTAAATTGCTGCCGCTCGACCCAATGGCCGATGCCGTATTCAGCACGAGATTGCCGCCGAGCGAAAAACCGATCAGCGATACACCGGCGCTCGGACAAATGGCGGCAATACGATTAAGTGCGGCCAGCACGTCGCTCGTGCGGTCGGAATGCATAGGGTGGCGAGCCAAATGCTCGCCCGCGCCGCAGCCACGCATGTCCATGCGAAACACTCGTACGCCGCGCGCCAGAAATTTGGCCGCGACACGCTGCATGTATCCGCTACCATGACAGCCACACAGGCCATGAACCAATAGGACGGCGCCGGCTGCCGAAATCGGCTCCGGTGGGCGATCCTCGTGCAGTACGATCTGATCACCATCGTCGAGTTCCACATGGTGCGATTGCGCAGTGTAGGGAAACGAGTCAAAAGGTAAGAGAAAGCCGGCCAACGTTTGCGCATGTCCGCCAATCACGAGACGGTGCGGGCAAAACGGCGGTAGCGACATCGAGGAATTCATCTTGATTTCCCATTAAAACCCCAGCTCTGCGTTGCGCGAAGACACAACCGGAAACGGTTCGCCGAGCGACTCTACCTAACCGGCAAAGATTCCCGGTCCTATACGAGCCTCGCGGCGATCCTTTTCGTCGAGTCGCTCGGCGAAGCCAGCCGATTCTGATGCTGAAACGGATTTTTCGCTTTTTCCCACCCCTCGGGGATACGTCATGGCCCTGTCGAGTTTCTCCCGACTGAGTGCGTTTTCGCTTTCGCTCGATCTGTGCTCCTCCACAACGACGGTCGATTCAGTAGATCAATTTGCCGTCCAGCAGGCGGTAGGACAGCTCTTGCGGCTGACAGGCCAACTCAGTGTTCCCGCAACCTGGTCGACGCCGGAAACGAAGCATGTGGGCGTTGTCTCGAAGATTCGGCAAGCGTCGCGAAATCACGAGATCGCCATCTGGGGCGACGCCGACTGGACCGCCGCCGCCACACCCCGCCATGAGTTCGCACGCGAACTGTCACGACGCGTCTTGGCTGCGCGGGCCTTCGGTTTCGAAACCACGACGCTCGTGTTCAATTCCCCTGCCCTGCCCCGGCACGGCAATTTGCTCGAACGGCTGGGGATTTCGGCCACACGTTGCGCACGCCTAGTGCCGACGTCGCGTCGCGCGGTCGGCGCGCGTTCCATGCGCGAAGGACTGTGGGAAGTGCCTGCGGCGAGCGTCTTTCCCTCGGCAGGTCGCTGGTTCTCAGCGGCGACCAGCAGTGTGAACATCCGCAGGGCAATCGACCGGACTTCGGCCACTCGCGACGTGTATCATTTAGTGGTAGACGTGCCACGGCTCGCCGCAGGTGGAAACGCTGCGATGCGTGCATTGCAGCGAATCGTTTTGCACGCCGTTCAACGTCGCGATGAACGAAGGTTGCAAATATTGACCGCCGCGCGAATCACGGAGCAACTCGGACAAAGCCGGGCTGCGCGGCCGGCGCGTTCGATTCTGAGAATTGCCGCCTAGCCGAACGCACTAGACTTGTTCCTTCATCGTGGTCCAGCTCATATACGCGAGCAGGACCGCACAGATGAGGAATGAAATGTCCATGGTCGTGCTAGCTCGGTTAAATGGAAGTCCGAGCGCGAGATCGACCAGGAATACCAGCGCTATCAGGCCCGAGACTACCAGTCCGACGATCGTCATCACTTTGGGCATAGCACCGGTACGCGGGGTTGCCGATTCGAGGAATGCTGCGTCGTATCAACTCGACGAGGACCAGCGCTTGTCCAGCCGCCTGGCCGCCCGGATGAGGCCTCCCGATGAGACACCATCGATGATTTCAGGGCGAATCTGCCAATGCTCGACATTTCAAAACGCGATTTCAGGTTCCTTCTAGTATAATTCCAGGATTCTCCCTGTCATCTGCCGCTGGAGACACGACGCACGGCAATCCCTAAGCGTAATTCGTGGGGTATTTCACGAACCATGGGCGATCCAATAGCAGAAGCCGACAATCTGCAGAGCGATTTTCGCCGACAGATGGCGATTGTCAACCGATGGGCTTACTTTGATCACGCGTCCGTCACCCCCTTGCCTGAACCCACCCGAGCGGCGCTGGCGGAATTCATTCAACAGGCGGCTGCCGATGGCGTGACGGCTTGGCCGACGTGGAATCGACGCCTCAACCACGTCCGGCGACTCGGCGCTGAATTGCTCAGGGCCGACGTCGACGAGGTCGCGCTCATCCGGAATACGACAGAAGGAATCAGCCTCGTTGCCGAAGGTTTCCCCTGGCAACCGGGTGACAACGTGGTGACGCTGGCCGATGAATTTCCGTCGAACGTTTATCCCTGGCTGAATCTCAAGTCGCGGGGCGTCGAAACGCGGCGACTGGCTACGGATGGAGGGGCAATCAGCCTGCAGGCACTCCGCGACGCGTGTGACGAACGAACTCGGATTGTAACGCTTAGCTGGGTAAATTATGCCACCGGCTACCGGCACGACCTCAACGCCATTGCCGAATTGGTCCACCAGCAAGGCGCTTTGCTGTTCGTCGACGCCATCCAGGGCTTGGGCGTTTACCCGCTTGATGTGCGTGCAACTCCGATCGACTTTCTGGCGGCTGATGGACATAAATGGATGCTCGGACCTGAAGGCGCCGGTCTGTTTTATGTCCGGCGCGAGCATCTCGATCGGCTGCGCGCCATTGGGGTTGGTTGGCACAGCGTCGTCCACAGTCAAGACTTCCAACACATTGCGCTCGATCTGAAGCCGGCGGCCAGTCGCTACGAAGGCGGCTCACAAACCATGATCGGCATGACTGGATTCGGCGCCAGCCTGGAATTGCTGCTGGCGTATGGCGCCGATCGAATCGAACGACGTTTGCTCGACTATACCGATATGGCGTGCGAGCAGTTACAATCTATTGGGGCGCAGGTCGCGTCGCATCGCGATGGAACGTGCCGATCGGGAATTGTTGCCTTCGAATTACCGGGCCAAGATCCGGCAACCATTCGCGAGCGTTGCCTCGAAGCGGCGGTCGTCGTCAATGTACGCGGCGGACGGTTGCGCATCAGCCCGCACGCCTATAACAACGAGGATGATCTTGATCGGCTCATCGCGGCGCTGGCATCCTAGGTAGAATTCGAGATTTACCGGGCCGCCGTGAGTTGATTTCTTGCGTGGCAGTCGCCACAATGCCGCCATGGGCGACGAAAACCAACGCATTGCCGTCTATACCGGCTCCTTCGATCCGATTACGCTCGGGCACTACAATGTGATCGAGCGTAGCAGCCGTCTTGTCGATCGACTTATCGTCGGCGTCGGTGTCAACGCCGACAAACGGGAACTGTTCACGCCCGAAGAACGCGTGGATCTGGTCGTTCGTGCGACGCACAAGTTAGGCAACGTCGAGGTGCGTCAATTCAGCGGCTTGGCCGTGTCGTTCGTGCGCGCGGTGGGGGCGCATGTCATCATTCGCGGCATTCGCTCGCTTACCGACATGGATGCCGAATTCACAATGACGCTAGCCAATCGCAAGCTTGATCCGGGGATCGAGACTGTTTTCCTGATGGCCGACGAAGAGTATTCGCACGTTTCAAGTTCACTGATTAAACAGATCACCCCGCTGGCAGGCGACGAGGAACTCGCCCGCTTTGTACCGGAACAAATCATTGCCGACTTACGCGCCAAGTTGCCGCGAGTCGAGAATTGAGCGGAAAATCCGGCCGCATAGCCGTCAGCCGCTCTTCCGCATTCCACGCAATACGACAATGAAGACGGTTAGACCGCCAATTGCCGCCAAGACCGACTTAATCTGTTCGCTCAGCGTCTCACCTGCGATGTCCTGCCAGGTGAGCGAAAGGTCTTGTGCCGTCGGCGCCGTGGCGGTCAGTTCTGGATGCGGCGGGGATGGAATCGAAGCTGTTGAAGATTCGCGCGGTGTAAGTTCAGGCGGAATGGTAACGTAGCTGGGGCGGGCGGCAGGAATCGTACTAGCCTCGCCAAGGCGATAGGGCGCTATCGGCGCGACATCTTCTGAGTCGTCCGAAGCCACGGACGGCGAAATCGGATCGCTTGTCGATGAGATATCGGGCCGTCCAGTATCTACGTCGGCAAGGTTCGTCAAAGCAAGACTTTCGACATCTTCATTGAGTTCTCCTTGCTGCACTAGATCGTCTGCCTCGGAGTCTGATTCCAGGTAACCTGGTCCAAGTTTCTCAATGGCGCTTGTCTTAGCGCGCCAATCAGGAATATCGACGACGACGTCGTTGGCGGCGGGTTCTCCAACTTCATTCGGAAGCGGCGTCGGCGGTTCTGCCGCAACCAGTCCCGATGTACTTGGGTGAGCCAAATCAGGTGCGATTGAAGTCAAGAAACCGAGCACTCGCCCGGCATAGCTGCCCATCGTGGTTCCGTAACTGGCCCCGAAAAGCACTCCGGCCAACTCGCCCCGGGCATTGAAGATGGGCCCGCCTGAATCGCCCTGGCGAGCCTCAGCAGATAGCTCAACCATCTCTTGCGGAAATTGCGTGCCCGGCGCCAAGTACTGGGTACAACGTCCGCTGGCGGCCCGGTACACGCCTTGGCCAAAGCCGGCGATGGTCAACTCTTCGCCGGGGCGCGGCGGCTGTTGGGCGATCGGTACTGGTTCGATAGGTGGCTGCCAAATGACCAGGGCAGCCAAATCCCAATTGCGATCGAGCTTGAGCGGCCGGGCGAAGGAGTGAAACCCATTGGGAAAGATGACCTCTATCGGCCCTGTGGCGTCGCGCACGACGTGCCAATTCGTGACGACGAGGCCAAACCCTTCACGCGCATCGACCAACGTTCCCGACCCGAAGGACATCCCCCCCTGCTCGGTAGCGACGATTCTGGCGACAGCCGGATGCGGCGTGGCGGCGACACTATCGCGCGATACCGGCCAAGCGCTCGTTGACTCTCCGTAGGAAACGGCGCCAGCCAACAACAGAATGGTGAGCAGCAACGATCGCATTATCCCGATCTCTTCACGGTTTCACGGCGCGCCGCTTCTTTTCTAACGATCATTTCCAGCAAGCGACGACGTTGGCGTTGCATTTCAACGTTTCGGATCTCGGCCGGCGAGACACTCACCTTGCCCTGCGATGGCGAACCTTGCGTGGCCATGCAATTTACTCTTTCTTTGCCCGCGGCGGGCTCAAAACATTTGACTACGTGGTGGTTAGAATGCGCGGACTCCAATACTCGGACATCAGGCCGCTATCGGACGCCCGCCTTTCAGGTCTTCGTCCCTGGGGGGAAACGCTTCGCCGCTATTGTACAGCGCGCGGAGACGCGCCAACTCACGCCGCAGGGCTTGTTCGGCCAGTTTCGTCAGTGTCAGTCGCACTGGGTAACCTGCCAAATGCACGGCGGCATCGCGGGCCTCTTCCAGCACGTCGCGAGGCAGGTAGAGCGTGGCGCGAACTTTCGCGGAACCGTCTCGGCTGGCGTCCATCGTGGGAAGGTCCTCATTCCAGGTGAAAACAAGTACGTCCGTCACTCTCTTCGACCGGAGCGCCCACGTTTCATCAAACGTATGACGTTTCCCCGGCTAGCTTGCCCGAACCGGGCTAGCCGCAAGACCGGCACGGTTTAACGGACCGACGGATCCCGGGCCGAAATTACGATTGCTTATCGGCCTCGAGAATGGCCTGAATTAAGCCGTCCGCCGTATAGAGCACGGCTTCGGCCTGCGGCTCGAAACCGCTCTCGCGGAGCACGGAAGACGTAAGCGGGCTTATAGAAACCAGCCGCGTTTGATGCAACCGATCGCCAAACATCGCGACCAGCGAACGGGCGATTGCCGAACTCGTTGCGGTTGTCCAATGGATTTCGCCGGCGCGGAGCCGCTCGGCGATTTCAGACGCCGGCAACTGCACGTCGACGCTTTGATAAGCCACGACTTGCGTCACATCGCCACCGGCTGCCAAGAGCTGTTCCGATAGGACTTCTCGCCCGCGACTGGCGCGAACAAGCAGAAATCGTCGGCCATTGGCTTCTTGTGAAAGCGCCTCGGCCAAAGCCTCGGCGCGATAAGTTTCTGGAACCAGGTCTGCGCGCAGCCCGTGCGTGGCGCTTAGTTCTTCGGCTGTTGCGGGACCGATCGCGGCGATCTTCGTCCGCGCGAGTGCCCGGGCGTCCTGGTCAAGGTTCGCGAGTCGACTAAAGAAATACCGCACGCCGTTCGCGCTGGAGAAGACAATCCAATCAAAACCACTCAGGTTGGCGATTGCGGCGTCAATCTCGGCAAAATTACGCGGTGCGGAAATCGCGATCGCGGGTTGAACCAATACTTCGGCCCCCAGCAACTGTAGCTGCAATCGGAGGCGGTCATTCTGGGCTTCCGGGCGCGTGACGAGAACCGTTTGACCAAAGAGCGGACGCGTGCCGAGCCAACTGCGCTCGCGCGGCGGATGAGCCACTTCACCTACGAGTATGATTGCTGGTGGACGCATTTTTCCCGGAGCAAGAACTTCCGCCAACGCCCCCAGCGAACACTCCAACACTTGTTGGTCGGACCAGCTACATCGCCGAACAATCGTAACCGGAGTTTCGGCCGGCTTGCCGGCGGCAAGCAATGCGGCGCTCCAATGCGGGGCCGTGGTGACGCCCATGTAGAAAATCAACGTACCCGGAAAACGGGCGAGCGCGGCGTAGTCGAGCGGAGCGCCGCCTTTGTCCGGACTTTCGTGCCCCGTAACCAACGCCACGCCCGACGCTTCGTTACGGTCTGTAATGTGAATGCCGGCATAGCTGCCCGCGGCCAACGCCGCGGTTACACCGGGTACAATCTCCCAGGGGATGCCGGCGGCAGACAACGCAGCCGTTTCTTCCGCCGCTCGTGCAAAGATAACAGGGTCGCCTCCTTTAAGTCGCACCACGACCTTGCCGAGCCGAGCTTCGTCAACAAGCCGTTTATTAATATCGGCTTGCGATATGAGGCGGCCCTGGCCGTGACGACCAAGGCATTCGCATTGGGCGCCGGCGGCGTGTTCCAAGATTTCCGCATTCACCAGGTAGTCGTAGAGCACCAGGTCCGCCTGCCGCAGGCATTCGACCGCGCGCAGCGTGATCAAGAGCGGATCGCCGGGGCCGGCTCCCACTAGATACACTCGACCCAAGACATTCGCCGCAGTTTTCGATTGCATTGTCTCGGCCTTGGGGGCGGCTAAAATGAAAAGCAAAACCAACTGGTACAAAGTCTCCATTGTAAATGTCTGCGCACGACTCGCCAACTGACGACACCGATCGACAGCAGGAGCCTTTTCCCCCGGTCTCGTGGCGCGAGCGAAAACAGTTGCAACAGCACTTCGAAGCGGGATGTCGCAGAGCCGAAGTGGGCCAGTTCGACGGCGCTATCGAAATGTTCTCCCTCTGTTTGCAACGCGATCCCGGGAATTTGATTTACGGACATCATTTTCTGAAGGTGTTGGGGAGAAAATTTGCGGCGCAACAACGCCCCGGACTAGTGGCCCGGCTGAAGGTAAAGCCAATCAAGAAGGCTTTGGCTCACGCCCGCACGAACGCCGACTGGACGACCGTGTTGCTCGCTGCGCTCGATTTGCTGCGGATCGATCCGGGTGCAGCCGATGGACTTACGGCAATGGCGGGGATTTGCCTGGCTGTGGGAGCGAATGAAAGTCAAATCTTCTTTCTCGAACAAGCGCTGGCGACCGACCCGCAGAATTCTGAATTGAAGCAGCGACTGGCGACGGCGCTGCGTCTGATGGGTGAATTCGACCGCGCGAAACAACATGCACCTGGTAAGCCAAAGGCGGCGAACACAGATTTGCTGCCGTCTTCCGAGGAATTAGCCGGGTTGGTGCAGAAAATGGAAAGATTGGAAAGCGATTTGGCAAGCGCCCCCGGCAATCTGGCGTTGGTCAATCAGCTTGCCGATTTGCATCTAGCCAGGGATCGTCCCGACTTTGCCGAGCAGGTGCTGGCGAAGGCATTAACGCTGACCGGCGGCGGCGATCTCCATTTACGGACCCGATTGGAAGATTGCCGCATCGCGATGGCTCAGCGTCAACTAGCAACCGCGCGGCTCCAGGCCGAACAAAGCGATTCCAGCGCCGCTCGGCGACTTGTCGAGCAAATGGAAACAGAAGCTAACCGTGTTGAGCTGGAAGTTTTTGCCGCCCGTTGCCAGCGGAACCCGAGCCATTCACTCTGGCAGTTTGAACTGGGATTGCGATTGAAACGGGCGGGCAAGTTTCAAGCGGCTATTGCGGCCTTCGAGCAAGCTCTCGACCTTCCAGGGCACAAGTCCCAGCTATTTATCGAGTTAGGCGAGTGCTGGCAGCATTTGCGGCAGTTCGATTGGGCGTTCGGCCGATACATCGAAGCCGTCGAGATCTGTGACCAATCAAGCGACGATATTCAAAAGCTTGCCCTTTATCGCGCGGGAACGCTCGCTATGGCCATGGAAAAATGGGCGATTGCGGGGGAATACCTGCGTAGGCTGGCCGAACTTGAACCAGGTTTCAAAGATGTTGCCGCACGTCTGGACAAACTGGCCGAGATCGGCGATAAAGGTTGATTCGAAATCGTACCTGGGCGAGGCGCCAAGTGGCTGATCGCCGTTCCTTGTGAAGAAGACCCAAGACCCCATGCCGAATATCAAAAGTGCTGAAAAGCGGCTTCGTCAGAGTAAAGTTCGCAATTTGCGGAACCGAAGCCTCCGTTCCGCCTTACGGACCCAAGTGAAGAAACTTCGCGCGGCGATTGCCGAAGGAAACCTTGAGGCGTGCCAGGCCGAGTATATCGCGACGGCTAAGAAGCTCGATCAGGCAGCCGCCAAGAAATCGATCCATCCGAACGCGGCAGCACGAACCAAGAGCCGACTGAACGGTCAAGTCAAAGCGATTGCCGGCAAGTAGGTCGCTGGCAAATGGCTCTCGAGCAGATAGTGCGCTCGGCCAGCAGGCCTCGTCTTTTCCTCTGCGCGTCGATTTACATAGCGCGTGCGGCCTACCACACGATCGAATCGGCCTTGAAGACGGGGCCTTCGACGCAAGTTCGCTTGTAATCCCAGCCGCCATCTGGTTGACGCACACGAGCCACGCAACTAAAGCAGATGCCGATGCCGCAGGCCATCGGGCTTTCGAGCGAAACTTCACACTCAATTCGGCGTTGCCTCGTTAGTTCCGCAACTGCCTCCATCATCGGCTCCGGGCCGCAACAGACGACGCGGGCATTGCCGGCGGCGGAATCCAGTGTTTCGCGGAGCAAATCGGTGACCAAGCCGCAATGACCGGCAGATCCATCGTCGGTACTCACTCGAACTTCAATACCGGCAGCGCGAAAGTCGTCGACACCAGCCAAGTAGTCGGCTTGACGTGCTCCGTAGCACAATGTCACGCGTGAAGCGTAGCCACCCCGTCGGCTGGGACTGCCAAACGACTTGTGTCCCAGTGCTTCGGCACCGAGGGCGACAAACGGCGTTTGCCCAATGCCACCGGCAACCATAATCAAATGTGGTGTTTCGCGCGGTTCAAAGCCGTTGCCCAGCGGTCCCCAAACATCTAATTTCATGCCTTCACGAAACGAAGCCAGTTTGCCCGTCATCTTGCCGATGACCAGGTAGACGACATCGATGCCGATGGGCTCATTGTTTTCCCCCAGCACGGTATCGTAGAGCGCCAGCGGCCGCCCCAAGAGCGGATCGTTGAGCCCTGCGAGCCGTAGCATCACGAACTGGCCTGGAACGATCCGCCGGGCGATTTCCGGACAATGCAGACGTACGCGAAACGTGTCGCGCGCCAGCGCCACATTCTCGATAACGGTCGCCAGTTGCTGCACAGCAGCGTCGGCGTAGTGGCTTGCCCGGAGCGATTCGATCATGATCCCAGTTTAGCGTGCGCGACGTGTTTTGCGGCCTCTGGCTTGCTTGGGGCCGCTCGATTGACCAGCAGCGGCCCGCGGACGAAGGCCCGCCTTAGTCCCTTCAGCAGGCTTGCCACGATTCGCCTTCGACGGGGCCCTGCCTCGCGTCGATTTCCCTTGGCGGCGCGTACGGGAATCACCAGGACTGGCGGACGCCTGTTCGGGATCACGAAGTTGAGCGATTTCACGACTTGAAAGCGGGCGGTAAGCACCTGAAGGCATTTCGCCGAGTCGAAGCGGGCCGATGGCGATGCGCGTTAACCGCAGCACTTTGTGGCCGCAGCGGGCGAGCATGCGGCGAATCTCGCGATTGCGACCTTCATCGAGCACCATTTCGAGAAAACTACTCTTTTTTTGTGCGAGCCGAATCTTCACGTCGACCGGCTTGCAAAACCCTTCTGCCAGATGCACGCCACGACGTAGTCGGCGGATTGTCTCCGCTGTGATTTCGCCTGCGACCTGCACCTGATAAATTTTTCGCACGCCATAGCGAGGGTGGGCCAGTCGATTCGCCAATTCGCCGTCGTTTGTGAGCAGCACGAGGCCTTCACTCGACATATCGAGACGGCCAACTGTAAAGAGTCTTCCGGCCGAGGGAGGAAGCATATCGACCACGCGAGGACGGCCGGACGGGTCGCGATTTGTGCAGAGTACGCCGGCTGGTTTGTTGAGCACGAAATAGACCTTCTTGCGTCCGCCGAGCGATTCGCCGTCAACGCGAATCTCTTGCGAATTCATATCGACGCGTGTTCCCAGTTCCGTAACCGTTCGCCGATCGACTTCCACTCGACCTTCGAGAATTAGCTCTTCGCATTGCCGACGGCTACCAAGACCGGCCGACGCAAGGACCTTTTGGAGACGCTCGCCTCGCGCGGCGGGGGCGATCGTGTTAGATTCGGTCGACATGATTGCGGGTCCGGTCATTGAGCGAGTGGTTTACGCCAAACGCACATCATACCGCACGACGCCGTATTTTCCCAGGGGCTGGGAGCGCCAAGTGGTCGAGCCTGACCGCTTAGGGAGTCGTCATAACCGCTACGCTATTGAAGCCCAAGTAACCGTCGGGCGTTGTCCTGGACTCGCTTGGGTTCCGGCACGGGTGTGTCGAAGTCGCGCGGCCGGCCCCCCATGATTTCGGGCCCCGCGTCGGGATCGGGGTACGGATCGAAACGCGAGGTACGGGCTTGCTGATGCCCCGCTGGCCCGGGATTGAACAGACGTAGCGGCGGATAATGATGGCAGCATCCGGAGGCAAACAGAACGGAAACCAACGTGCAGCACAGGAATCGCATGGGAAATCTCGCTCAATCTCTGAAAGACGCGTCCGGTCAGCATCTCCCGAATCGTTCGGGCGACGCAGCGCGGGTGGCGATCATAGGAGAAGGTCGCTAGCACGAGAAGCCCGGTTTGCAGGCATTCAGGGCATATACATATCGAGCAGCGTAGCTTTTCCGCGAGGCGATAGCGTTGCCTGTCCGGCCCCGGCCGGTACGAGGCAAGTTTCTCCCATGCCAAGCGGCGCGCCGGTTGGATCGTTGGCCACGGTGACTGCACCTTCGAGGACGCTAAGGATGTGAAATCTCGCATCGCCACCGACGGCGACTTCGCGCTCGACCCGAGCTTCGTCCCGCAGGGGCGCACGATCACCGAGTCGGGCGAGGCGCTGCTGCTCGAGGCGATGCGCCGCCTCGACGAGGCGCTCTGAGCCGAGCACGCGGGCGCGCCGGGGAGTCGCCCGTCGCTCTTCTCAGCGGCACTCGGGGTTGGTCACCAGCCGCTCGTCGGACTTCATGCGGTTCCACTCGCCGAAGATCTGCGTCGTGAGCGCCATGCTCTCGGTCGCGTCCGAGGCCTTGTCCGACGGCTCGACCGTCCAGCGCCGCATCGTGAGCGGCACGTGCCGCACGCCGTTGACGAACACCTTGCCGTCGCGTCCCTTGGTGAGGCCGAGGTAGAGCACGAGCGACGAGCGGCGCGGCAGCTGCGACTGCCCGCTGACGAAGTTGCCGAGCGAATAGATGACGAAGCCCTCGCGCCCGTCGGGCGTCACGTGCTTCTCCCACGGCTGCACCACGTGCG
>JAGQOS010000479.1 GCA_020427265.1 Planctomycetales bacterium | reverse complement strand
GTCTTCTCGACCTGATCGAGCAACGCCCGCAGCACGCGGATAACTTCGCGCTCGTGCTCGACGGCCGGTTCCACGTCGCTGGCGGCAATGCCGGCGATGGCGGCGTCGAGATGCGCTTCGGCATCGCCCGCCTTGAGAATGCGCAGGCCGTCGGCCGCGCCTTCACCGATTTTGCCACCCCATTGGCTTACGTCATTGAGCGTAATCACAAGTTGCAGGTAGAGCGCCTTGATGTCGCGCTGTTTTTCGACCGTGCGCAGCGTGACTGCCTCACGATCGTTTTGCCGCAACTGCGGCAGCCCTTCGGTTGTGGAAAGCACTTTGGATTCGAGCGCAATGAGTTCGCGCACTTGTGCGGCGATCTGAGCAATCTTTAATCGTCGGAGCAGCTTTTGCCGTTCGATCGAAAGCTGAACCACGATGTCGCGAACCTGGTCGCGCGCGGCGAGATAGTGCTGCTCGCGCTCGGCGACCGGGGCCTTTTGGGCCGTGACCAGCAATTCGACCACCTGCTTCATCTGCTCTTCGACCAGGCCGTCGATATTGTCGCGCATCGAAACGATTTCTTCGTAGATGGGCAACCGCTGCAAACCGTTTTCTTCGAGTTGCCGCGCCTGGATCGCCAGCACGTTATTCACCAGTTCGCGCGTCATTTGTCGCGCGCGGAGTTGGACGACCTGCTGGCTGCGAAGCTGCCGGGTTTCAACGCCGGGAGCGGAAGCCGTCCCGAGCGATGCGATAAGCGCGGCTGCGGCGAGTGTCACGACAACACGACGACTGACGAAGCGCTCGACGATTCGATCCATCCCAATCATGGCGAAGCTCCTATGCCAAGTTGACGCTTGATGATGTCATCCAGTTTACGGGCCGATAGTTCATCGGTCTCGGAAATTGCGGCCATTACACCCGATTCGTCGGTAACGTGGAATACCAAGGGTTCGCTCAGCATGTCTTCGCCCACCGCATCGCCGCGGAAATCGGTGACACGCAGGCGGACCTCGACACGGTCGCCCTTGGATAGCGTGAATTGAGAGAGACTCAAGGGATGCTCGCCGCGCAGCGGCAGCGAGTCGCCGGTGAGCGGTTGATCGGCCGCCAGAATTATGACCTCGTGCTCGGTTGTTTCCGGTTGGTCTTCGCGATGAATCTGCACCTGGGCGGCGACGCTGGCGATGCCGTAGTCGTCGGCAGCGCGAAAGCTGATTTTCGGTTCGGCCGTAGGGAGCACGAACCGGGTAATAATGCTGCCTTGAATCTGCGGCGGCCGGTCGGCCTTAATGCGAATGAATCCCGAGAGCGGCCGATCGGGCGCTAGTCCGTCTTCATCTTCCACTTCGATACGATAGCTAATCGCTTCGGTCACTCGCTCCAAGGGAGACTTCTCGGCGGGAAGCTGCCAGGTGTTGGCGTCGGCCGAGGCCTGGAGCGGAAACGCCTGTTCGCCAATGAGCAGGGTTGCCGATTTGAGCGACTTGTTCTTCGCCGACAGGCTCAAGTCGATGCGGGAACCTTCGAGTACGGCGATCTGCCGCGCCGTGGTCGGCTCGTTGGCCGCGTCGTTCGATTGTGCGTAGCGCGGCGGATGCGGTGTGAAGGTGGCTTCGACGACCGGCAACGAGATGAGCCCCAGCCTGGCCGGGTCAGTCCAGGCATCGCCCAGGAAGAGTTGAAAGTTCACGGCATCGATCATGCGCGGCAGCTCGCCTACAAAGTCGCAGCGGCCATCGGGCGATTGGGCGGCGGGCTGCAGATCGATGACCGTTTCCGTCCCGCCCTTGGTCGTGCGGAGAACGACTTGGCCATCGGCCGGAATTTCACCCGTTGCAGTCACGCGAAACTTGACTGGCTGACCGTAAGCAGCCCGGCCGCTTGTGCGCGAGGCCGGAACCAGATCGATATTCTTGCCATTCACGACAATCTGTTCGATGCGCGTTCGCGTGGGATAGTGTGTGGAAGCCAGGAGCAGCCGCTCGAAAAAGACAGCGACATGACCCGGGTAGAGAATCGCAACCAACAACCAGGCGCCCAGGGCCAAGCCGCACGCGACGGCGCGCGCCCGTGGCGACTGTTGCGGCAGGTCGCGCGCCAAATTCCATTGGCTGGCCGTATCC
The DNA here is from genome assembly GCA_020427265.1 of Planctomycetales bacterium. Taxonomy (GTDB): domain Bacteria; phylum Planctomycetota; class Planctomycetia; order Pirellulales; family JAGQOS01; genus JAGQOS01. The sequence goes on along the minus strand of JAGQOS010000479.1, from coordinate 1,547 downwards.
GAAACGTACTGCACGACGGCATGCTCGAGCTGCTCCGAACCCCACTGGCGCGCCGCGGGTGATTCAAACTGCAACGCGGCGACCAGGTCGCTATCGAGTTGCTGGTGCTTTTCGACCTGGAGCGCCACATCGATGAGCGACTCGCGACTGGCGAGCCAGGGCGCTGCAAATCGTCGTACGGCCCAATAGCCGACGCCAACGCCCGCGCCAATCAAAATGAGGCGTTGGATTACCGTGGCTTCGAGCGCCACGTCGAACAGGAAGATGACGCCGAGCACGGCTGCGATGGCCAACGCGATGGCGTAGAGCCCCATCATTAGTCGATAGGCTCGGCGCTGTCGCAACAGGGCGAGGATTTGCTGTCGTAATGGCGAGAGCCGGCTCATGCCAGGTTAATCCTCTTGCGCAGCAGCCATTCGGCGAACATGAAAAGGAGTACGAGCGCGAAACAGAGCCAGGTGCTCCAGAGCGGAAACACTTTGACGTGCGTTTCGGTAATCGCGGGCAGGTTGACGTCGTCGACCAGGCGGGAAACGTTCGTCAGATCGTACGAAGCGCCGCCGCTGGCCAGCGCGATTTCTCGTTCGAGCGACACGTTGCGCACGGCCCGTTGTCGTTCGACCGAGATATCGGTCACTTGGAAGGCGACCTCGGTTTCGTTGTTTGTAATCGGGTCGCGAACGCGCAAACGGTGTTCGCCCGCCTGCAGCACCGGGAAGCGTGTCTCGAACACGCCGGCGCGGGCGATTGGGATATCGATCGGCTTGGGCAACCCGTCTTGCCCCTCGCCGGCCGGCGAGATCCATTGTGCCGAAAGCCGCCCGTCGACAAGTTTCTCACCGGTGAGCGCCTCGAAATTCTCGTCATAGGCTTCGACGGTGATCGTGACGACATCGTCGGCCTGGTACTGTTGCCGGTCGGTACGAACGACGAAACGCTTTTCGCTGCCGAGCGCGTGTCGCAGGCCGAGATGATAAATCATCTGGCCCCAAAACTGCCGATAATATTGCTCGCCGTAGAGCCGGCGCAGACGCCAGGTTTCGTTGAACCCAAGATAAATCACCTTGCCTGCGCCGAATTGACGCATGGCGATCAGCGGCTGTGGCGATGTACCGTCGACGCACTTGTCGGCCGGGTGCTCGGCCAGCGCTTCGGCTTGAGGGTGCAGGCGCGCGACCGGCTGATACCAGGGAAGTTGGCCCAAATTCGTCCAAGCACGCGTGTTCTCTTCGTCCGTGTCGCCCAGACGCATGAAATCGGTCCGCGCGGCGGCGTCGGAAAGCTGCAGATCGAACGGTCGCGCGTCGCGCAGGCGGGCGCTGGGATCGGCCACGACCGGGAGCAGATCGCCCAATGGGGTTTGGGCGAGTTCCGCGGGGCCAAAACGCGGCCCGGCAATCACGACCAACCCGGCGCCGAACTGCCCGACCAACTCCTTGTTCATTTCACAGAAACGATCCGATAGGGCGCTGGCCGGCATGTCGTCGAGGAACAGAACGTCGTTGGCGAAAAACTCGCCGCGCGGCGGTGTGAGCGTCGGCAAGAAC
>JAGQOS010000478.1 GCA_020427265.1 Planctomycetales bacterium | reverse complement strand
CAGAATCCAGCGATCGTCTTCTTTTTTGGCGGTGGCTGGCGCAGTGGAACTCCTCAGCAGTTTTACCACCATTGCCAGTACTTCGCGTCGCAAGGGATGGTCGCCGCGACGGCCGATTACCGCGTGCTGTCGCGTCATGGCACGCCGGCGAAAGAGTGTGTGGCCGATGGCAAGTCGGCCGTGCGCTACTTGCGGGAAAACGCCAAGCAATGGGGCATTGATCCCGAGCGGATTGTCGCTGCCGGAGGTTCGGCCGGCGGGCACGTCGCCGCTTGTACCGGAATCATCGACGGCTTTGAGTCCGACGATGAAACCGAAAACATTAGCAGCGTTCCCAACGCCATGATCTTATTCAACCCGGCCCTGGTGCTGGCGCCGGTCGGCGATTTGCGCTTCTTGCGCGAGGAATCTATCAACGGCTTGCGCGAGCGCATGGGCGTGGAACCGCGCGACTTGTCGCCTTATCATCATGTCCGAAAGGGACTGCCTCCGACTCTGATCGTACATGGCCAGGCCGACACGACCGTTCCTTTCAAGACCGCCGAGATATTCGCCGATGCCATGAAGCAAGCGGGTAACGACTGCACGCTTGTCGGTTACGAAGACCAGCCGCACGGTTTTTTCAACTACGGCCGTAGCGGAAATCGCCATTACCGGGCCACGCTCGCAGAAGCGGAGAAGTTCTTGCAGCGGTTAGACTATCTATCCAAATGACATCGCAGCTTGCCTGTTGACGAAAGGAATTCGCCATGTCGAAGAGAATCTTGATGATTGTGGGCGACTTCGTAGAAGATTACGAGGTCATGGTGCCGTTTCAAACGCTGTTGACCGTTGGGCATCGGGTCGACGCCGTTTGTCCGGACAAGAAGGCGGGCGACTCGGTCGCCACGGCCATTCACGACTTCGAAGGCCACCAAACCTATAGCGAGAAGCCAGGGCACCAGTTTCGCTTGAATGCCACGTTTGCCGACGTGGCCGCCGAAGACTACGACGCGCTCGTGCTGCCGGGCGGACGCGCTCCCGAGTATTTGCGTCTCGATGACCGTGTCCTATCGATCGTGCGGCACTTCGCCGCGGCCGACAAGCCCATCGGCGCGATCTGCCACGGGCTGCAGATCTTAACCGCCGCGGGTGTGGTCGAAGGACGAAGTTGCCAGGCGTATCCTGCCGTGCGACCAGAGTTGGAACGCGCCGGTTGCCAATGGATCCAACCGAGCGACGGACTCGACGACGCCCATACCGATAACAATCTGGTCACCGCCGCGGCGTGGCCGGCGCATCCCGCCTTCTTGCGAGCGCTGCTCGCCCTGCTTTAATTGATTGCGACAGAAAAAACAAAAGCGTCGGAGCACGGCTGGGGAGTCAAACCGCGCTCCGACGCTAATGTAAACTGTCTTCATGTCGTCGCGTGCGGGCCGCCAAGATCACACGCGTTGCCCTCAGCCGCTCTAGGCGACCAGGTGCATTTCCTGCGGGATCTCTCCGGTTACGCCGGTGAGAAACTCTTCGAAAATTCGCACGTCGAGCGCCGAGGCCGATGCGGCTTCGGGATGGAACTGCGTTCCGAGCGCGAACCAATCCGGGCGAACCGATTCGATGGCTTCGATCACGCCATCGGGGCAGCGGGCCGTAACTCGGAAGGCCGATGCGACTTCGTCGATCGCCATATGGTGCATGCTGTTCACGCGGATTTCGCCGTCGCCGTACACTCGTTCCATGAGCGTGCCGGGTTCTACTTCGAGTGTGTGCCGGTGGGCGGCGTCGATCGGATCGCGATGCGGCAGCGCATCCGGCATGTCTTCCGGAATGTGCAGCGACAGGTTGCCACCCAGGCTCACGTTGAGCAATTGCATGCCAGTGCCGATTCCCATCACCGGAATCTTGCGTTGTTCGGCCATGCGCACGAGCAAGCGATCGAAGTTCTCGCGGCGACGGGCCAATAGCCGTACAGTCGGATGGAGCATAAAGCCGTCGCGACGCGGGTCCAGGTCGGCGCCACCCACAAGCAGCAGGCCGTCGATCGTATCCAGCAACTGATTCAGGTCGTCTTCGTCTTCCACGGGAGGAAGAACCATCGGGATGCCACCCGTGCGAAGAATCGCATCGTAGTAGCTGCTGGCGACATAGGTAAACGACGGATTGTCGCCGTTGGCGTCGCGGAAATCGGCGTTCATTCCGATGATTGGCTTCTTGCTCAACTTGCCCTCCTTCTGCCGACGAGTCATGGTCGGCGAAAAATGAAGTAATGAGGCCCACAGCGACCCAAAACTCGAAGAGGCTCGAAACGAACCGAACAAATGCCGGAAAGAGTCCCGACAAAAGCAGGAAGCTCCGCCAGCGAGTGGAGGGAAGGGGAACCGCGCGCCCTAAATGAGGGCGAGATGCGGTCGAAGTGCCGTCCCTGACACTGCGATCGGCTGTTAGTAGCACTCTGCCGACCCGAGAATCACCGTCCTCGGTTTCGGGTCGGAATAAAATAGGTGCGGTGTGTGCGGTTGTGTGGCGCCTCGCTGGGAAACTGTCGTTTCCCGGTTGAAGGGATACAAGTCGCCCGTGAATTTATCCCGCTTCCTGGTTTTGCCAAGAAACGGCGTGTATTTTGTGATCGTTCATGCATTGCCCCACTAGACCTAGTGCTTGCTAGCATTTTGCGCCGCTTGCCCGCTTTACCGCTCGAAGTCGAATTCGTATTCTTAGTCGGTGCCCTTTACTGGGAGTTCGCTGCGGAAACCCCCGGAATTTTCCGCGAAATTGCCTGGGAGACGATGGGAAGATGCGTTTCGAGAGTGTCTGTATCGAGGCTTTGGGATATTCGCTGCCCAGCGAGGTTGTCACGTCCGAACAACTGGAACAGCGGCTAGCGCCGCTATACCGGCGTTTGCGGTTGCCCGAAGGGCGGTTGGAGTTGATGACCGGTATCCGGGAGCGGCGCTTTTGGCCCGTTAGCACTTTGCCCAGCAGCCAGAGCGTGGTTAGTGGCGAGCGCGCGATCGATGCGAGCGGCAGCGACCGGCATCATATTGGCGCCCTCATTCACGGTTCGGTCTGCCGCGATCATCTCGAACCCGCCACCGCGGCGCGCGTGCATCACGAATTGGGTTTGCCGGCGGAATGCCTGATCTATGACGTCTCGAATGCCTGCCTGGGGCTGCTCAACGGCATGCTCCAGGTAGCGAACATGATCGAATTAGGGCAGATTCGCGCCGGGATCGTCGTGGGAACCGAAGACAGTCGCCATTTGGTCGAAGCGACGATCGAATCGCTCAATGCCGATGAATCACTCACGCGCGAAACGGTGAAGCCTTCCGTCGCTTCCCTGACGATCGGTTCTGGAAGTTGCGCCGTCGTGCTCTGCGATGCCGAATTGAGCCGTACCAACAATCGATTGACGGCCGCCGCGTGGCGGGCTCATACCGAGCATCATCGACTCTGTCATAGCGGGGCCGACGAGGCGGTAGCCGACGGCATGCGCCCACTGATGGATACCGATAGCGAACAGTTGATGCTCGAAGGCATTCGCACCGGCGCGGCGACCTACGCCACATTCCTCGCCGAGGCGGGATGGATGCCCGACGATATCGACAAGACCTTCTGCCACCAAGTCGGCTTGGCCCATCGCAAACGCATGCTCGAGTCGCTCGCCATCGACCCGGCCATCGACTTC
>JAGQOS010000477.1 GCA_020427265.1 Planctomycetales bacterium | reverse complement strand
ATCGGTTACGACATTTCCGCGGCACATTCGGCAGCCCCTGGAAACGGCAGACATCCGATCGCGAAGCCGGCTCGGCCCGAGCGAAACTCGTCTGGACGGACGACCCAACCTCGCTACACTACGCCTCCCCGCTCCGGGTTAACAGGAGCGGGCCAACGCAGGAAACCGAGGCAAGCTGAAATGGTCCCCGGTCGTGGACCAGCTATCGGCGATTCCCGCCTCGACTATTGAACAAATTATCGCGACCGTGTTCAGGAGGAACACCGATATGTGGCAACAGCGTCAAACGCGTTCCCATCTCCATTCGATCGTGCTCACGATCTTAGCCGGCCTGGGTTGGGCCACAACGGTCGCTGCGCAAACGCCCGAGGCCGATCCGCTGCCCGTTCCGCCGGCGGCACCCGGCGTCTTGCAGCCATCGCTAGAGTCGCAACTGCGGCCGACCGCGGAGCAACCACTGCAACCCGTCGCAGAGCAAGAGACTGGCGCACTCTCGCCAATCGAAACCGAAACGGAGCCCGCCGCGCCCGAAGTAGCCCATCCGCAACCTTTACCGGCGCAGGAAGAATCAGTGACTGCGCAGGAAGAACCGGCCTCGGCGGCGACCGCCAGCATTCGACCTTCGCAATTCCAAGGCGTGATACCTGGCCGAACAACGGCCGAAGAAATTGCCCAAAAATGGGGCGAGCCATCGCAGCGTGCCGGTGAACAGGGCAACGAGGTCTGGATCTACGAGACGTCGTCCTTCAAGCAAATCGCCATCAATCTTGCCGAGGGCAGGGCTCGGTCGCTGCTCGTCGAATTCGAAAAACCGTTTCGTCCCGACGCGCTGGCGGAACGATTGAAACTGACAGCGATCGACGCGATCGAAGTTTACGACGCGCACGGCGAACCGCTCGGCCGGGCCTATCCCGAACGTGGCGTGATCTTCACATTCAAGCCTGGCGCCGAGAAACCGGCCGTCGCGCAGCTTCTGCTGGAACCGATTTCGGCCGAACTCTTCGTACAACGCGTCGAAAGCCGCATGCATGAGCGCTATGCCGATTGCCTGCGCGATCTGGCGACGATCGAAAAATTGGAGCCGCAGCACGCTCGCGCCGCCTGGCTTAAGAGCCGAATTCAGCTCGACTTGGGGCGCGTTAGCGCAGCGCTCGCCAGCGTGGACCAGGCGATTGCCGCAGAACCTAACTCGGTGCGTTATCAGTTCACGCGCGGCCAATGCTTAGCCCAGTTGGGACGCTACGACGAAGCCATTGAACAAACAAAAACCGCACTTTCCGCCGCCAACGATGTCGATCTGAGCGTTGCGCATGGCATGGTCACGCTGGCGACGCTGCTCGCGAAAGGCCCTGAGCCCGACTACCAGCTAGCGGTCAAACTCTACACGGAAGCCGTGCGGTTGGCAGAACCGTTGACGCGCCACGGCGATGCGGCAGCGATCGATGCCAACCGGCTGCTCGTCGAAGCGCATTTGGGAGTGGCCTACGCCATCGGTTGGGGAAACTGGCGCGAGAAAGAGGCGATGGTCGCCAAGTGGCTCGATCAGGCCGAGAACTTCGCCAATAACGCTGCGCCGCAAGACGGGTGGCGCGCCGGCTTGCAATTCGAAGTTTTGCTGGGACGGCTCTCGGCGCAAGCCGGTTTTGGAAAGCCCGATCCCGAACCGTGGGTTACAGCGGCCGATGAGTTGACTGGCGAGTTGGCCAAGCGAGTCGACGATCCGCTGCGCCATCAATATCTCCGCTGGCGGTTGGGCGAAGCGTATGCCGACGCGGCCGAGATCGCCAGTCGGCGTGAAAATGTCGACCTGGGATTGGAATACGCCCAGTTGGCAAAAGTCGGACTCGAACAGGGTGCAGAAGATCGCCGCGATAGCCGTTCGGCACGCTATCGCGTGGGAAGGCTCTTTTTCATCACCGGAGCGATCCACGCCACCCATCGCCACGATCACGAGCGTGGTGTCGACTGGTTTACCAAGGCCGCGCCGTTGTTGAGTTCCAAGACAGAAAAGCTGCCGGCCGATCCGGGCCGATTGGGCGAATCGCTCGTGAGTATGGGTGTATCGTTTTGGGAGGTTGGCCTACGGCAGAAAGCTCTGGAATTGACCGAACGCGGCGCGCAGTTGATGAAGTCGGCTGTCGACAACGGCAATCTGCACGCCAAAGCGCTCAACGTTCCCCTGGGAAATCTGGCGGCCATGCACAAGGCGTTGGGCGACGTCGAGCGGGCTCAGGCTTTCGAAGAGTTGGCCGAAAAAGAAACCAATCCACCGCGTCAATAATTTGAATCGCCTGGTTGCCTATTTCCTGGTCGCCGCGCAGTTTGCGATCTCTGCCGTCCTCGTGTTCGGCGCACAACTTCGGCCAGCTTGCTTCGGCTGCTTCGCCGTGGCGCTGACCGGCGCCGTGGTCGCGGTCTGGGCCTGGCTCGCCATGGGGCTGCGGCGGCTCCGCATCATGCCGCACGTGCACCGCGATGCTCGTCTGGTTACCGTAGCGCCGTATCGTTGGATTCGCCATCCTATGTATAGCGGCTTGCTGCTGTTTTGCGCGGGGCTATTGCTTTCCAACCCGTCGACTTGGAAGGCCGTGCTTTGGCTCGCCCTGCTGGCGACCCTGGAAGCCAAGTCGCGCATCGAAGAAAAATTGCTCGCCCAGAGGTTCCCTGCATACGCGGAATACACGCAGCGCACCTGGCGCTACGTGCCGTATCTCTACTGACCCGGTAGTCGGCTGACCCCGTAGACGGCGTTCAGGCCAATCGCACATCGCGCAGCGATCGTGTACTGCTACTGCTTCTTCATTCGCCGAATGTAGTCCGCGGCTTTCGTCTCGTAAGCCGGCAGCTTCAGCCCCACGGTCTTGGCTTCGGCGAGTGCGTCGCTATAGGCGATGCCGTCGTCGAGAACGCGATGCGCCAGCCAGATCGCCCCCACCCGGTTTGCCGATGCACAATGCAGGATCAGCGGACGTTTGGTTTCGTCGCTCAATACTTTCAGCGACTTGGCGAAGACTTCGTCGGTGAGCGAGTCCGGTGATCGAAAGGGAATAGCGACGTACTCCATGCCCAACTTCCGGACGTGCGACGGCTCATCCCAATTCAACTCGTCGGGAAGCCGCAAGTTGACGACCGTCTTGATGCCGCCTTCCTGCGCGGTTCTAAAATCGTCGGGGTCGGGTTGGCTGGCCAAAAAGATACCGCCAAGCGTGTGCAACCGTTGCACGTGGCCACACGTATACGGCTCAAGCTTTTCGGCCGCCGCCGCCTTTTGAACGTCGGCCGGATCTTTCGCCAGGGCGCTGGTGTCGGCCAGAGCGAACATCGCGGCCACGGTGAGCAGCATCGCCAGCATGTGCGTCGTCTTCATCAAGGGTGTTCCTTTTTCAATTCGTCGGTCGATAGTTTCGTCGGATCGGGCTTGGCCCGGGAAATTGCTGGATCGCTACGCGAACTCGCGCAAGCGCCGCTCATTCACGTGGAAACGCCGAATCGCGGTAGCACCCACACATTCAACACGATCCAGCCGGCCAAGAGCCCTGCCAACAGCAGAAGGTCTTTCATGGTCGAACTCCGTGAATTCATGGTAACGAGTTTCTTAAGATGTTTTGAGCCGCCTTTAAATTATATCGCTATATTGCGATACGTCAATATTTTATAGTCGCTTTCG
>JAGQOS010000476.1 GCA_020427265.1 Planctomycetales bacterium | reverse complement strand
GTTGCAAATCTGCAGCCGAACGTGTTCTTCGCAGCCGACGCGCAACCCGGCCGCGACGGCCGACCGCCGCGCGATGGCCGCCCGCCCCGCGATCAGCGAATCGCGACGGTCGACCCGCGTTTGGCCGATGGCCCGAGCATGCCGGCGGATGAGCCGGTGGCGACCGAAGGCGGCGACCAAGACACGCTGCCGCCGCTCGACGAAGGTCCGCGTCCGCCTCGCCCCGGCGATCGCGCCGCGCCTCCGCAGGGTGACGCGCCGTCGGATGGGCCCGTTGGCGGCGACGCCCCGGCCGACGATAGCGGAGCACCGGCAGACGGACCGGTCGATGGTGCTCCGGTACGCGAAGCGCTGTTTGCCCAAATCGGCCGCCAGGAGCCGCGACGCTGATTTGACTCGCCTCGCGAATCGAGTTTGCCTATGTCTCCCGATGCCGCGGCCTGTTTTCTTGCCCCGGGGCCGCGGCGTCGGAGACGGTTGGCTCTTTCGAATTCAACTTGGTGCAGCCCAAGATACGCGGTAGACTGACACAATCGCTGGCTTTCCTGTGCTAGATGCCGGCGAGCTATTCGGTCTCGTACATGGTCGTATCTTTCATGCTGCGATTGCATTGCCTACGAAGCTTCGCATCGGCCTTCCCGTTTGCGGCGGCGGCATTCATTGGATTGGCATCGTGCGCTCGCTCGCAGCCGGCGACCGACGCGCCGGTTATCGTGCAAGCGGCAGTCGAGCCGTCTGCGAGTCGCAGCGAGGCGGTTAGCGGGGCCATCCATGCCTCGGATCTTCGCACGCTCAACGCGAAGATTGGCCAGGAAGTTGTCGTCCACGGCGACGTGGCCCGGGCGGCCAAATCGGGCAGCGGCTTGCACTTTCTCAATTTCGAGAACAGCAGCCTCTCGGTGGTATGCTTTGCCGAGCACGCCAAGAAATTTCCGAATCGCTCACCCAGCGAGACCTATCGTGATCGGGCGATCGAAGTTCGCGGCACGCTCGAGCGTTACAAAGGCAAGCTGCAGATCAAGCTGATCGATCCGAAGCAAATTCGGATTCTGGAGGAGGGCTCCTCGCCAGCAGACCCACCCGAGGGTGTCGAACTCAAGCCCATCGGGCGCGACGCCTGGCTCAGCCCGGCGGGCTTGCGCTACGAAGGTCGCGACCCGGCCGGACTCACGCGAGTCGAACATATCGAGCGACACACGCGCGACCAACCCGACCGTGAAGGGCCGCACGGAGTTTTCGACGGCGGATCGGCCGTGGCTTTCGCCGTGATTGACGAAGCTTGGACGAAAGCGAAGAAGACCCAACTCACACCACGTGTGGAAGGCGATCGCAGTACGTATCTGGTTTCGTTAGGGCGGCGCGTCGGGTATCTGGGCGGCAGCCTGGGGCGCGAACGTGGACACCCTGCGCTGTCGCGCGTGCTCATCGTTTTCGAGACGGGCACGCCAAAGATCATTACCGCCTATCCAAGGTGACAACGATGAGCCGTGCTTACGTTGGACAATGTGAATTCTGCGGTGACGGCCTGCTCCGGCTGATGGCCTGCGATCAGTGCGGTACGATCGTGGCGATGTGTGACGAATGCGAATTGATTTGGCTACACGTCGACGAAGTGGCCGACGACCCGAGCATCGAATCTTCGTCCGCCTTTCCCAAATGCCCGGCTTGCCGCGCTAAGCAAGCGGGCTGGTCGGAGCTCGACGACGATGAAATCGCCGAATATGAAATGGAGCAATTCGTTGCGGGGCGTTCGGATTAAGTCGCGACAGCTACGGCAGTCTGCCCTAGAACCTCGCCCAAGTGCCGAGCCGCCGATCAATAAATGGGTAGATTACCCCAGCTCTGCACGTCGTTGATGTCGAATTCGTCGAGCGGAGGATCGCCGCTGCCGGTCGACGTGATGGTCGTCGGGCCGAGGTCCGGATTCGGAATCGAACTCGTGCTGGTAATGATGTCGATATCGCGAACGATCGGGGCAACCATCCGCCGATCGATTCCAGCAAGACGGTAACCCGACGCACCACCCCCGCGGCCAAACGGAATACGCAACGTTACCGTTCCCGTGCCGACCGTGCCGCGGATATCGTCGTTCTCGATCTGCCCGGCCAGCACGACGCGCGAGTCGACGCCGAGCAGAGGCACGTCGAACGCTCGCATTTCGACACGGGCGCGCGGTCCGGTAATGTCTTCGTAGCCCTCGGTGTCGTTGTTGAAGTGGAACACGCCAACCGCGGCCCACACTTCGCAATCGCAAAACACATGAGGCGAAAGCACAAGCCGCTCGTATTCGAAGTCGACACCGTAGTAGGCGCGTTCCTCGCCGAGCGTGGTGGCCGTGTTGAGTTGCGGGGCGTCGTCGGCATCGCGATCGGGAATGTAACCGTTGACCCGCAGTCCGTTGCAGGCGTTGAGCAACTCGGCGCCGACGGTAAATTGTTGGAAGTTATTGTTAAAGCGCGAGTGGCGCAAATCATAGAATGCGTAGCCGCCCACGATCCAGTCGTTGGACATGATCTGGCGATAGGCCAGGCCAAAGTTTCCTTCAGCAGCCTGCTCATCGGTCCATTGTCCGCGCAAATCGGCAAATAGCATGCTGGCATCGTCTTCGAGCAACGGCAGAAAGACGTTGCCTTGTCCTACTTCCGCTGCGTCGCCCGCCCGCACATGCGCTTCGAAGTACGGACGCCAAAGAATGTCGTCGGCCATGACCGAACTGGCGACCGCCATTGCGGCGGAAACGATTGCGAAGACAGACGCTGCGCGAAGTTGGGGCATTGTCGATTCCCACTTGAGTTAGGATGCAATGGATCTCTTGCTATCCATTCGGGTGATTTTGCTTGCCCCGTGAATGCGTTCCCCACAGCCGGTAAACTTCGCGTGACCGATTCGCCGGGGGGGCGACCAACTTGCAATCCGTATCGCCGGCGGCGACAATGCCAAGAAATCACGTTGTACTGCCTGGTGAAGCTGGGGAATGCATGATGGCGAATCACATCTCAAGACGCGCGTTTATGGCCAGTTCGGCCGCATCGGCGGCTGCTGGTGCGGCATCGCTAACGACCGAATGCGCTGCAGGAGCGGAACCGGCACAGCCGGCGGCAAAAGGCGAGAGCGCTGGTATTCCGGGCGAGGATTACCGCATTGCCAGCGGGCGGATTCGCCAATCGGTTATGGGCTGGTGCTTCAACCCGATGCCAACCGACACGCTGATCGACGCTTGCCACGCGATGGGAATGCCGGCCATGGAAGGGATCAGCCGCTCGCATTACTCGCGCTTGCGCAAATTGGGCATGCATGTGGCGCTAGTCAGCAGTCACGGTTTTAAGCAAGGTCCGCTGACGCGCGAAAACCATGCGATGTGTCGAGACAAATTGCGTGAAGCGATCGACGTGGCAGTGGAATATCAGTCGCCCAGCGTCATTACCTTTACCGGCATGCGCGAGAAAGGTGTTAGCGACGACCAGGCCATGCGCAATTGCGTTGCCTGCTGGAAGGATGTGATCGGCTATGCCGAAGAGAAGGGCGTGAACCTGTGCCTGGAGCATCTTAATTCGCGGGACGACACGCATCCGATGAAGGGCCACCCCGGCTACTTTGGCGACGATGTCGACTTGTGCGTCGAGCTGATCAAGCAGGTCGACTCGCCGCGCATGAAATTGCTGTTTGACATCTACC
>JAGQOS010000475.1 GCA_020427265.1 Planctomycetales bacterium | reverse complement strand
CCCACGTTGCGCCGCTTCGATATCAAAGTCGGCGGCATGCAGGAGCTTGAGCAGTAAATTCTCAACGTCCTCACCCACATAGCCCGCCTCGGTCAGTGTGGTTGCATCACCGATGGCGAAGGGAACATTGAGCGTCTTAGCTAGCGTGCGTGCCAGCAACGTCTTGCCACAGCCCGTGGGGCCAACCAGCAAGATATTCGATTTGTCGATTTCGACTTCCGAATCCTCTTCGCCGGCGATCAGCCGCTTGTAATGGCTATGCACGGCGACGGCTAGCACGCGTTTCGACAGGTCCTGCCCGATAACGTATTCGTCCAAATGTTCGACGATCTCGCGCGGTGTGGGAACCTTTGAGAAGAGTGGTTTGCTTGTTCCACGACGACGGCGTTCCTGGTCCAGAATCGACTGGCACAGCTCAATGCACTCGCCACAGATATACACGTCGCCCGGTCCTTCGACCAATGGGCCAACGTCACGATAGCTTTTGCGACAGAAGGAACAGAAGGCGTTTTTCTTCGCCACGTTGCTTCCACGTTTGGTTCCGCCAGTATCCCGACCTGAAGGCATCTTAGGGGTCACTCCTTTCCGAAGTCTCGCGACGCTGATCTCCGTGGCCCTGGGTCAGCATCCTCTTACTCATGGGTGTAGCTCGCGAATGATCTTCTCACGGCAAAGACCATCCGGCTTCAGGCGGGGCATCCTTGTCCACACTCTTCAGGTGAGCAGTCTCAATACGAAGGCTTCACGGAATTCGTTCATCGTCCAGTCATTCATAGATTTCTGAGGGATTACTAGCATGCGAGCATAACCAGCGTAGGCGGCTCATCTAGTCGCAGTAGCGCTAACCGGACTGGTCGCCATCCTTTGACTCGAATTTCGGTTCTCGAAGCTCGTCGCCTAACTTCGTCTTGATCGTCTTGTATTCGTCGTCGCTCAGCGTGCCTCGTGCAAAGGTCTCGCGGCTCCAAGTCAATAAATCGTGCGGTCTTGAGCTGTCATCCTCGTTACGACTGCGAGATTTTTGCAGCAAGAAGGCAAGCAATCCTAATAACAGGAAAAGCACCAACGCGGACCAAGCCAATTCGGCAGTAGAACTCTCGAACATCGCCATGTCCGCGCCGCGAAAGAAAACCGTAACGAGCTTGGTATTGTTTATCAAGTCGCTCCAGATAACCCATTATGCACATTATTCGTTTTTCCGTCTACCAGACTCAATCCCCGCAACAGGCGCCTCCGCAGACCCAGTTGCTGAGATGCAAAACGCACACTGGAAACGGAGGTTATTTTACCCATTCTTCCTGTCCTGGCCGATACTAACAACCTGTCTAAGCCTGTCATCCACGCACGCCGATACAAGAATACGGCGTTTTGTCGATCGAATGATAGCTAATCACCCGAGAACCGCCATTCGGGTTGCATTTGAACAAAGGTGGAAAAAATGTCGCTGTGGACCTGGCCTCTTCATGGAGTGGGACACGTCATTGCCGCGTCGCTACTGGCTGCCGTCGCTCAAGCTCACTCACCCTCGGTAAACGAAACAAGCCAGTTCGACGCTGTGACCATGCCGGCAAACTATCCCGAACGTGTAACGCAAGCCTTTGCGTCCGAGGGGTCGTCGCCCCAGGAAGCAGAATCGCCTATGTCGGAGCCTGCGACCTCTTTGCGAACTAGCAACGTCAATACCGATGCCGGCGCGCTTACAGCTAGGGACAAAGAACCCACTGCGATTGCGTCGCGGCAAAACGTGTTTGGCATACCCTTTCAGGTCAATCGCCAGCGCGAAGCGATCGATGCGCCTCAGAGCATGCGGCTATATGTTACAACGGACTTGGGCACGACCTGGATCCTTGCACAAGAAGTCGATCCAGCGACCGGGACATTCATGTATCGAGCCGATAAGGATGGCGTGTACCAATTCTCGCTTCGTTCCGTCGATCGCCAGGGGGCGGAACGGCCAACGGGCCCGCATCGGGCCGGGCTCCGTGTCGAAGTCGACACCACGCCACCGGAACTCGATTTGGTCGTCGACCGCGGTCAAGCGGGTGAAGTAGCCATACGCTGGACCGCGAGCGACGCGACGTTGGATCAAAAGAGCCTTGCCATCAGCTACCAAACATCGCCGTACGACGCGCTGAATCCTCTCGCCATTGGCAGCGGCGAGTCGAATACACAAGTTGCAACACAACGCAGTGGAACCGCGCATTGGTGGCCGCAGCAAAACGCCGCCGAAATCTTCCTGCGAGCCGAAGTTGCCGACCGAGCCGGCAATCGAACCGTTCGTATGGCTCGAGTGCCGGCGCTCCCCTCGCCAGTTCACCCCCCTGCGGAAGCATCGCCGCCGTTGGAGGCCCCACGACAAGACTTGCCGCCAAGCGATTCGCAAGCGAATTTGGTCTGGAGTCCCGACGCCATCGAAGGCCAACCATTGGAGACTGGTGGCACGGGGACGATCGACCCGCAATTTGCCGCCGATCCCTTCGAGAATTCACTAGCGAACGGCTCCAACGTTGGCACACGATACAACCTTGGCGGCTCGACACGGCCGGAAACGGCCGAGCCATTGCCGTCGCTCTCAGGACCACCGTCGCAGGAAGTCGCCTACGGCCGTGGTGAATTGCCGGCCGAAGATTTGATGTCGACAACAACCGCTGAACCAACGGTGCAAGCCGTCAATTCGCACCAATTCGAGATCGACTACGATCTGGCTGCTGCCCCCACGACCGACTTGCTGGTAGAAGTCTGGATGACGCGCGATGGCGGAAGTCATTGGACACGGCAGGGTGTCGACACAGACCGCACGAGCCCGGCCCAAGTTCGCGTGGATGCCGACGGGCTCTACGGATTTCGGATTGTTGTCCAGTCGCCTCGCGGCGGGACCATAGCGCCGCAACCGGGCGGCAAACCAGAAACGATGCTTCGCATCGATACGCAACGTCCTGAATTGCAATTGCTCGGCATCGCCAACGACCCAGAAACCGGCCCCGCCATTCGCTGGTACGCCAAAGACCAGAATGAAGAGTCGGTTGCAATCGATCTATCGTACGCCTCGAATCCCGGAGGTCCGTGGGAAACGATCGCGTCGCAACTCGAAAACACCGGCTCTTTCACCTGGCGGCCGGCCGGCGACCTTCCCGAGTGGGTCTACGTGCGCGTCGAAGCCACGGACGCCGCAGGCAATCATCATTCCGTCACGTCACAACGCCCCGTTCAGATTGAGCCGAAGTATCGCTCGGCGCGGATTCTACAGATCCGCCCGACTGTGTCCGCTCAACGGCCCGCGCCGACAACTCGCTACTAGTCGGCGCGACCGAGCGAATTCATTCGCACTAGGCAATGCCGCAGTCATTGACGAATTGCGCGGCGAGATTCTGCTTTCCATTTCCCTGCCGACATGGCATAACAAATGGTCGTCCACGGACTCGTACGGGACACAGCCGCGTCGCGCCTTGCGCGAATGTTCCGAACGCTTCCGTATTCGCTGCTAGAATGCCCAAAGCATACCGTCAACAGGTGTCGACGCTTGCCAGCCATGAACCGCTACACGGTCGCGCAGTTGTCGATGCTCATGGCCTTTTGCGGCATCTTTAGCGCTGCCGCCATGCATGAATCTGAGTGGTGGCGAGCCTGGCTAGCCACGTTTTCCGGGGCCGCCGTATTGAACGCCGTGATGTGCGGCATCTT
>JAGQOS010000474.1 GCA_020427265.1 Planctomycetales bacterium | reverse complement strand
AAAGACGTGCCGATCCGTCTGGCCGGACCGGCGGGCACGTTCACCGAAAAACCGCGGTTCTGACATCGAACGAACTCCCCCGTGGGTGAGCGCAGCGCATGGTCGCTGCGCTCGCCCGCTTCACTTTCACTTACATCACTTTGCCTGAATGGAGTCCAACGTGCGTTGCAAAACGGTAATAATCCTTTCATCACTGGTCGCGGTATTGGCAGCCGTCAGCGGCTGTAGCCAACAGGCCGTGCAGGCGACTGCAACCGCGTCCAATGCGGCTCAGATTGACAAATCGAAGTACATTCTCTCAGAGGAACCGGAAGGCGCGGTCGGCGTCATGATCGCCCGCGAAGACATGCAGGACCAGGACGACATTGTGCTGGTTGGCCGCATCGGCGGCCGTAAGAACCCTTGGATCGAGGGCCGCTCGGCCTTCATGGTTATCGACGCGGCCATGACCGTCGTGGCCGATGGCGAAGATTCTGGCGGAGGCGAAGTTTGTATGGACGATTGCTGCGCTTCGCTCCGCGCCGAATGTACGACCTTGGTCAAGATTGTCGACGAACAAGGAAAACCTTTGGCGATCGACGCTCGCGAGCTGCTCGGTGCGAAGGCCAACGACATGGTCGTCGTGAAGGGCAAAGTCCAACGCGATGAGAAGGATGGCACTTTCACGATCGCCGCCAGCGGCGTTTACGTCCGGCGATAACCCGGTCTTCTCTGAAAGAATCGACATGTTCAAAGTACGGCTACTACCCTGGGAATACGGCGTGCGGAACCTATTTCGCCGTCCAACACGTACCGCGTTGACTCTGGTGGGATTGACGACGGTCATCCTCCTAGTTTTCGTGGTCGTGGCCTTTATTCGCGGCTTGGAATCTTCGCTGGCTGCCAGCGGAGAAGACGATGTCGTGCTGGTTTACGCTCTGAGCAGCGGCGCGGACATCGAAAACTCGTCGATCCCTGCCCGAACGCCAGCCTTGCTGTCGGCCAGCTTGGACGGAATCCAGCAGCGGTTCGACGTTCGCCACGTCTCGCCAGAGTTGTATCTGGGGACTCGGATCAGCGTAGCCGACGAGGATGTTAAAGGATTGGGTCTGGTACGAGGAGTAACGACCACGGTGCCGCTGGTGCGGACCAAAGTACAGATTGTCGAAGGGGACTGGCCTGGTCCGGGTGAAGTTTTGGCTGGGAAATTGGCGCACTCGAAGTTGGGCTGCGAGAAAGACTCCCTGGCCATCGGCGACCTAGTTCACTTTGATGGCCGCGAATGGCGAGTGAGTGGGCGTTTCTCGGCTGGCGGCTCCGCCTTCGAGTCGGAACTATGGTGTCCACTCGATGACATGCAAGCCGCACTAAAGCGGCAGGATCTCAGTCTGGTCGCGGTAAAGCTTTCGGAATCGGGCTCCGCCGCTGACGTGGAATTGTTCTGTAGCGAGCGGCTCGATTTGGAATTGAAGGCTGTTCAAGAATCGCACTTCTATGCCTCTTTGCAACAGCATTACAAGCCGGTTCGCATGCTGGGCTGGCTCGTCGTATGGCTTATCGCCGGCGCGGGAGTATTTGCCGGACTCAATACCATGTACGGAGCCGTCGTTGGCAGGATACGAGAATTATCGACGCTTCAGGCAATGGGATTTCGGCGGCGAGCGATCACATTGAGTTTGATCCAGGAAGCCGTGCTGCTAGCGGTCGGTGGATCATTGATTGCCTCGGTCTTGGCCTTTTCACTCATTAACGGAACCGCGGTTCGATTTACGATGGGGGCGTTTGCCCTGCGAGTCGATAGTGTGGCGATCGTCGTCGGCTGTGGTACGGGGCTATTGCTCGGATTATTAGGGGCGATTCCGCCGGCGATGAAGGCGATGCGCCTGGCAATCGTCCAGGGAATCAAAGCTGTCTAACTAAAGAGTACGGGGCGATGGAAACGACCATGAGCGGAAACCTTGATCTCAGTCAACTCGCTGTTGATCGGCAAGCGCCGACGCGGCCGTCGGCAAAGACGACTCGTCGTTGGTTCAGTCGATACGTTTTGCCGGCGGGAATACTGTTGGCCTTCGTCGGCTTGTTGGCGTGGGCCACCAGGGATAGCCTACTCCCTTCCCAGCCCGTGACAATAGTGCCCGTAATTGTCGCGAAGGCCCAAGTACAACAGACGGGTGCGCCGTTGTTTCAGGCGGCTGGTTGGGTCGAGCCGAGACCGGCGTCGCTCGTTGTCTCGTCACTCGCACCGGGAATAATTGACGAGTTGCTTGTGGTTGGCGGGCAGTTGGTCAATCAGGGCGAACCGCTTGCGCGTTTGAATGACGCTGACACACGCATCCAACTCGGCGAAGCGAAAGCTGAGCAGCAGTTGTGCGAGGCGGACGTTGAAGCGGCCCGTGCCGAGATGACTTCGGCCCGCCTGGCGTTAGAGAAACCGATTCAACTTCAAACCGAGTTGGCCGAAGCTCAATCACAGTTGGCAAAGCTAGAAGCAGAGTTGGACGGCGTGCCAGCGGGTCTGGAGTCCGCACACAAGCGCCGAGAATTGGCAGAGCAGAACCTAGCCAAGAAACGCGCTGCAGGCCAGGCAATTGCTGGGCGACTATTGCGCGATGCCGAAGCACAACTTGCCTCCGAGACGGCAGCCCTGAAACAACTCACGGTTCGTGGGCCTGGCCTTCAGCGACAGCGTGACGCGTTGCAAACAATGGTCGCAAAGCTTAGTGAGCAGTTGGAGCTAAAGCTGGACGAACGCCGCCGACTTGCCAATGCCGAAGCCGCCGTGAAGGCAGCAGAAGCTCGGCTATTGCGGAGCCAACTTGCAGTTCAGGCTGCCGAGTTACAACTCAGCCGCATGACCATCAATTCGCCGATTGACGGTCGCGTGTTGTCGATTCATGCAACAGCGGGGATGCGCGTCGTCGGCCTCGACCCGCATTCCGAAAAGGGATCGAGCGCTGTCGTGACGCTTTACGATCCGGCGAAACTGCAAGTCCGAGTCGATGTTCGGCTCGAAGATATTCCTCAAGTACGAGCTGCCCAGTTGGCGCGCATCGAAACAGCATCCGTGCCCGGCGGGTTGGAAGGCCGCGTGGTCGCGATTACGTCCTTGGCCGACATCCAGAAAAACACCTTGCAAGTGAAAGTCGCGATCGACAATCCGCCCGATGTGATTCGTCCCGAAATGCTCGCACAGGTCACTTTCCTAGCGCCTGAACAAGAAGCAAATTCCAGTGAAGAGCATGACCGCTTGCGAGTTCTCGTGCCGCGTCAACTTGTAAATGGAGGTGAAGGCGACGCGCACATATGGGTCGCAAACCTTGCCACGAAGACTGCCGAACGACGTGCCATTACCTTGGGGCAAGCGGGCACGGAAGAACTTGTCGAAGTCGTTTCTGGACTTACGCCGACCGACAAACTGATCAGTGGCGGACGCGAAGCCCTCTCGGCCGACGAGCGGATTCGCGTCACGGCGGAGGATCACACTATTGGAAAAGCCTCTCTCACATCGAGCCGCTTAGCACGAGTTAACTCGGAACCATCGACCAACCTGCAAGGAAGGTAAACTATGTCGCTAGTCGAAGTCATCAATGTCACCAAAGAGTATGCTAGCGGCGAGGAGAAGATCACGCCGCTGAGCGACGTCAGTCTACAGATCGAGCGTGGCGATTTCGCGTCGCTCATGGGGGCCAGCGGCTCGGGAAAGAGCA
>JAGQOS010000473.1 GCA_020427265.1 Planctomycetales bacterium | reverse complement strand
CGGATTGGACGTTCAGAACTTCGGAAAGTTCCTCGGGATCGGCTTTTTCCAGGTCGCTCTCCAAGGGGCGAAGGTTGACGGCATACGGCTCGTCGATCGTCGTCGCTCCTTTCGTTCGCAAATGATAGACGCCGCTAGTAGGCGTTGAGTCGAACGACCACTGCGGCGCATCAGCACCGACGCCTGATCGCACTGGTTGAACACTCTGGTCGGGCAGTTGAACTTCGAGCGGCTCACCGGCAAGAGCCGGGCTCAGCGTGCCGCCAAGTGCATCGCCGACGCGCGCATTGAAAGGCTCATTTCGGCTCCCGACGGCCGCTGCGAGCAGTTCTTGCACAATCGGCACAAAGCTGGGCATCGCCGGCATTGTTGTCCACGGCATTTGCGTAAGCGAATCGACCGAAGCCAGTGAGCCCGCTGTGGCCACGAGAATGGACCTCCCGCCGTAAAGCGGCTCTTCGACGATGGCGGGGTCGCCGCCCGAAAACGCCAGCGCTACACGCGCACTGGGAAACTCTTCCGGCTTGTCAAGCTTGTAATAGCGAAACACGCTGGTGTTGAGCAACCCGGCCTCTTCTTGCCCGCGAAAGGGTGCGACGATCGGATGCCGATACCCGAGCGGATCGAACCGATACTCGGCTTCGGCGGCGATCTTTCCAAGCCGTGCAGGAAGGACCCGGCGTTTCGCATCGGGGTCGCCGGCAAGTTCCTGATTGTATCTGTCGGCCATAACGCGATCGCCAAGGAAGAAGACCACCCCTCCGCCTTGCGCCAGATAATTGCGCAACACCTGCGCTTCATCGCGTGTGAATTGCGCAACATTCGAAAGGAAAATGCAGTCGAACTGCGCCAAGTCCAATTCCAACAGCGCTGTTTCGGGCTCGACGCGCGCAGCGACCGTGGCCGCCGCCGACACGTCGGGCGCAAGCGCCGCGGCAATGTATCGAGCCGCGTCAGGGCTTCCTCGGACGCAGAGTACATTCAACTGCGATTCGACTTCGGTCGAAAGCCAACGGCGATTGTCGGCGGCCAAGAGATCGTCTCCCAGGACTACCTCTACAACGTGCCGGCCGGGCGAATCAAAACGATGCGAAAAACTAACGGTACTCGTCGCGCCGGCTTGAATATCGAAATAGGCGTCGCGCACCGCAGCGCCATCGATCAGGAGTCGGGCTGTCTGCCGCGATTGAAGTTGTTGACCGAAGTTCCGTACGGCCACTTCGAACGTGGCGATCGCACCGGTGGTCAGATAGGGCTGGGTTTGCGTCAACTCAGTCAGGGCGACGTTTTCGCAGCCAGTCTGCCCCAAATCGATCACGACCAGTTCGGCCAATTCGGCCGTAGCCGTGGTGAGTTCTCGCAGCCGTTGCGTGTCGGCGGCGCTTATTTGAGGTTGCCAGGTGTCGCGTCCCAAGTCGGTCAAGAAGAACGCTTCGGCGCGGTCGAGCCCGGCGTGTTCCCGCTCCGTTTTTTCAAGCAATTCCCTCACCGCGCCGATAGTCGCCAGCAGATTCGCGCCGCTGTGCGTAAGACGCTGGGCCTCGATCTCTTTGATCACCTCGGCCGCCTCAAATGCCGGTGTGTTGATGATCGTGCGAGGCGGGTCGGCCATCAACACGAGTGAAAACCCATCGCCCTGCGAACTCTCTTCGACAATTCGCGAAGCCAACTGCTTGGCGCGGGCAAAGCGGCTACGGTCGGTTGGGCGATAATCCATGGAATACGATGCATCGATGACCAGGATCTTGTGCGTTCGCTGGCCGGCGATGAAATTGAGCCCGGCGCGCTGCAAAAAAGGTTCGGCCGCAGCGAGTACGAGGCAAACGATGATTGCAGTACGCACGAGTAACAGCAGCCATTGCCGCAACTGCAAGCGGCGCGCGTTCTGACGCACGGCGGCCAGTAGAAATTTCATCGCCGCCCAATCGGTTTGCTTGAACTTTCGTTTGTTCCACAGGTGAATGATCAATGGCGCGGCAGCTACGGCCAACCAACCGAGCATCGCCAGGTTGCCAAAACCAAACGCCAAAGGTGGATAACAGCACGGGCTCAAAGTATGAGGCTCAACGTTTCAAGTGGATGACTGGAAAGAGGATCGTGACTTGTCAGTTCATTTTCGACATCCGCGGCGCCAGGCAATTCGACAGTACCGTATCGAAAGCCTGATCGGTGCGGACCAAGTGGTAGTCGGCACGCTGGGCCAGACAGCCCGTTTTCAGTGATTTGAGGTACGCGTTCAATTGGCGCAAATAGGCATCGCGCAGCGAGGCTGGGTCGGTAAGCAATTCGGGATTGCCTTCCAGGCCCTTGAAGAGCATCGTCTGACGAAAGGGGAAATCGAGTTCCGCCGGATCGAGCGTGTGAAACAAGATCACTTCGTGCCGACGATGGCGAAAATGCTTCAATCCGGCCAGCAGCGAATCGACGTTGTCGAGTAGATCGCTCAACACGATCACCACGCCGCGTTTTTTGAGCCGTTCGGCCAGGTCATGAAAAATCGGCCCGATCGAGGTCTTCTCCGTTGGCGGGGAATCTTCCAATACGTGAAGTATCTGTTTGAGATGCGAGGGATTCGTACTTGATCGCAACAAGGTATTGATCTTCGCATCGAATGTCACCAGGCCGACGCTATCTTGCTGCTGCAACACCAGGTACGCGAGACTAGCGGCCAGACACTTGGCGAAGTCGAGCTTCGACATAGCGGCATCGGGACCGCGATAGGCCATGCTCTCGCTCGTGTCGAGTAAGACATAGCTAATCAGATTCGTCTCTTCTTCGTACTGCTTAAGATAGACCTTGTCGGTCTTGCCGAACACTTTCCAGTCGACATAGCGCAGGTCATCACCCGGAACGTATTCGCGATGTTCGGCGAACTCGATCGAATAACCGTGATACGGACTGCGATGCAGCCCGGATACATAGCCTTCGACAATGTGCCGAGCGCGGAGCTGCAGCCCCTGGATCTTGGCCAATGTCTCTGGATCGAAATAGCGAGCAGGCTCAGTCATGTAATGACAACTTTAGAGTGTGAAGCACCCAGAATTCCTAACCGTGGTCCCGTTTCACGCTTCACCCTCGCGAAACACGCTGGCTGCGCTTTCGTCGAGATCTTCGATGGGAATGACGTCGGCGAGTTGGCGGATGATGTCGTCGGGTTTAATCCCTTCCGCTTCGGCGTTGAAGTTGGTCAGAATGCGATGTCGCAAAACAGGCAAGGCGACGGCGCGAATATCCTCGCAACGAACGTACAATCGCCCGTACAATGCGGCACGTGCCTTGGCGCCCAACACCAGATTTTGGCTAGCGCGGGGGCCCGCGCCCCAACTGACATATTCGTTGATAAACGAAGGAACCTCTTCCTTTTCGCGTCGCGTGAGCCTGGTGAATTTGAGAGCGTAACGCATCACATGGTCGGCCACGGGAATGCGGCGCACGATATGGCTCAGTTCAACAATTTGTTCGGCGGATAGCATTGCGGTGATCTTCGGTTTCACATCGGCCGTCGTGCGTCGCACGATCTGAAACTCTTCGTCTTCGTCGGGATAGTCGACAAAGACGTTGAACATAAATCGATCCAACTGCGCTTCGGGCAGCGGATACGTGCCTTCCTGCTCAATCGGGTTCTGAGTCGCCAGCACGAAGAATGGCTCATCAAGGCGGTATGTCGTGCCGCCGACGGTGACTTCATGTTCCTGCAT
>JAGQOS010000472.1 GCA_020427265.1 Planctomycetales bacterium | reverse complement strand
CGCGTGACCAGAAAACGCCATGTCGCTGGCGAGGCCGATGCGATTCTAAACAAACAGCGACCGTGGGCCGCGCGCAGGCTTCGCCCGGCGCTTGCCCACGGCTAAGTGCTGTCATCCCTTGCGGGATTCCGTACCGCGCCGCACGCGAACGTCGGGTGCCACTGGCGTGTCGCCAGTGTTGCAGTTCGCAGGGCTTGAAACTGATGGCGAGGCTTTGTCACCGTGGAAGAGAATAGAGCGCATTTCAAAACTCATCAGCCGTAGGGCGCTAGCCCACGGTTCTCGTGAGAAACCGGACGCTAGCGCGCCGCGGCTAAGTTATGAAATGCGCTCTAGTAGGCCGGACCAAGCGTAACGAAGTTCCGGCATTTCGTCCGTCCGACGTCCGTACGTTTCCGCTTCGATTCGGATGCCGGAGCGGCGTCGCGTTGCTCCTTGATCCGGCCTACTTCCTGCACGGGCAAGATGCCCGTGGCACACTGGCGCGAACGAGGCCGCGCGACCAGAAAACGGCATGTCGCAGGCAAGGCCGATGCGATTTCAATTGAACGGCGACCGTGGGCTGCGCCAAGGGTTCGCGCGCCCACATTGGACGTACGAATCGTTCACTGTCCACCGCCTAGAGTGAACACGGGATTGGTAAGTGTAATCCCTACGTAGCCGCCCCAGTCATACGGTTCGCCCAACGCTTCATTCGTCGATTGACCTCGTTGGACACCGAACTCCAGCCCCACCCAAGGGATTGAGTCTTTCGTGCGCGAATCGCGCGCAAGAATACGGTTGGCCAACGGAAAATCGAAGCGAGCGCCAGCCGACATTGTCAGGATGGGCGAGCTTAGGGACGCACTCTCTATGTCCGAAACAGAAGAAGTGATTCCTGCGCCAAATGTGAGCCCCCATCGCCAGCCCAAATCGGATGGCTTTAACCACTCGCCCTCGTGACCCGGCCAAAGCGGAAAGGTCCATTCGCCGTCTATCTTTTGCGGCAAGAGCGGCCAAGACGGAACGAGCCGCCAGTCCCGCGGAAAATACAATTCCAAGATATCGATCGATGCCATGATGGAACCGTTTTGAAACAGATCCAGCTTCTGATCATTGTTTCGCTTGGAGTCGAAGTAGATGCGCGCCTTGGGCTGAAACAGGCGGACCTGCGGCATCAGATGCTCTGGTGGCGCTCGATCGGTCAGTTCGGAGTTGCCGAAGTAGTAGTTTTGAAAGCGAGACAGATCCGAGTTCGAGTCCTGAGGCATCAGCGTTCCGCCCGTTTCGACGGGGGGAAGCCGGTCCAAAGTCTCTGCACTCGATAAGATCGTGTCGCTCGGCGCCGGAATTATTTCATTCGCGCCTGATCCCTCAAGATTCACCTGGCACGCCGCGTCTTGCGATCCGATTAGCACAAAAAGCGCGTTAGCTGCGAGTGTCGCTCGAAATGCTCGTGATCTCCACATGCATCCTGCCGCTGCTGAAGAGAAGTAGTACCCCAAAGTGGGCGAGACGATAGCAGCATTAGATAGGCAAAACAAGTCCATATCGATGGTTGTGATCGTCGATACTCGGTAAGCGGGCGTTCGCACGGTACGGCGGAGACCTCTCCGCCAACAGACGCATCGTTTTCACGAATGATCGACGGAAAGTCTCCGCGTTGTGCAAGTAACGAAAAGTCATTCGCAGGCGGCCTACTTTCTGCATGGGCAAGATGCCCGTGGCGCATGCGAACTGCGGGCGGACATGGCGCCCGCATCGACGGCGCGCCGGGTACGGTGATCAACGCCCAGCGCAATTCATCTTTTCGCCCGCGCCGAATCGTGGCAAAATGAAAAGCTTGTGCTGGCCAACTTACAAGCTTGTGCTGGCCAACTCACAATCGGTTGAGCATCGGCAGCTAGCAGTCGGTATTTCATCCTAGGGCGAATGGAATCGCGCATCGTGCAACGGACGGTCGATTATTCGGTTTATCTTTTCGTGCGGCTGTTGATCTGCCTGGTGCAGACCATGCGGCTTGAAACGTGTCATCGCGCGGCGCGCTCTTTGGCCTGGCTGTTTACCGACGTGCTGCGCATTCGCTATCGCGTGATCGAAGAAAACCTGCGGCATGCCTATCCGCAGTCGAAGGCGCGGCAACGCAAGCAACTGACCCGGGCCATGTGGGAGCATCTGTTTCTGCTGGCGACCGAGGTCGCCTTCACGCGTCGGAAGATTCACGCCACGAGCTGGCGAAAGTTTATCCGCGTGAACGATGCCTCGCTAATGGCGAGCATTCTGCTGGCCGAAGATCGTCCCAAGGTCATCGTCTCCGGGCACTACGGCAACTTCGAGTTGGGCGGCTACGCGCTGGCGCTGTTCGGGTTTCCTACGTTTTCCATCGCCCGGCCGCTCGATAACCCGTACATCAACGACTTCCTGAACGACTTTCGCGGCACAACAGGGCAATTCATGCTGCCGAAAAAAGGAAGTTCGCAGCAGATCGAACAATTGCTGTCCGAGGGCGCCACGCTGGCGCTGCTGGGCGATCAGGCGGCGGGCGATCGCGGCTGTTGGATCGAGTTTTTCGGCCGTCCCGCCTCGGCCCACAAGGCGGTCGCGCTCTTCTCGCTCGGCTACGATGCGCCGATGCTCGTAAGCTATACCCGGCGCGTGGGTGGCCCGCTGGAATACGAAACCGGCATCGAAGGGGTGGCCGATCCGCGCACATCCGAGTACAAAATACAGAACGTGCGCGGCCTGACGCAGTGGTATTCCGACCAATTGGAATCGCTCGTGCGAGTCGCGCCCGAGCAGTATTGGTGGCTGCATCGTCGTTGGAAAGGGGAGCCGGGCAAACGGCGTCCTCGTCGGCGGGCGGCCTGAACTGGCCGCATTTCTTCGCAAATTACCATGCCCCGTTGGATTTCCATCGCCCGCGTTGAAGATTGTCCGCCCGGCGCCGCAATCGAGGCCGTGGCCGAAGACCGGATCGTGGCGCTGATGAACGTGGACGGGCAGTTTCACGCGCTCGACGGCGTTTGCTCCCATCAGGGCGGGCCGTTGGGAAAAGGCGCACTCAATGGTAAAATCATTACCTGCCCCTGGCACGGCTGGCAATACAACGTGACCGACGGCCAGCATTGCCTGAGCGCCTCGGTGCGGCAGCCCACATTTCCGGTGAAAGTGGAAGAAGGTCAGGTTTTGGTCGATATCGGCGACGAATAGCCGCTCAGAGCACGAACCGCAAGAGGCGATTGTTTTGTATCGTTTGCGTCATTTCTCGAATCTCGACACGCCGCATCTTGTCGACGTGTGGAAAAGCCAGCCCGCGCTGCGCGGGATCGCCAACCCGATTCGGGCGTGGGATTTCGAGCAACTCGTGCTGTCTCGCCAATACTTCGACCGCGCCGGCCTGATTGTAGCGCAGCGCGATGGCGAGATCGTCGGCTTCGCCCACGGCGGCTTCGGTCCCGACGAAGCAAATCAAGAAGTCGACACCAGTTGGGGCGTTACCGCCATGCTCATGGTGCGACCCGAAGAGCATGGCAGTTCGCTCGGCGCCGAATTGCTCGCGGCTTCCGAAGAATACCTCCGCGGCCGCGGCGCCAAGGTGCTGTATGCCGGCTGCGTGCGGCCGCTCAATCCGTTCTACCAGGGTTTGTACGGCGGCAGCGAAATGCCGGGCACGCTCGAATCAGACACGTTTCGACTCGAACTCTATCGCAACTACGGCTACC
>JAGQOS010000471.1 GCA_020427265.1 Planctomycetales bacterium | reverse complement strand
TTTACGCTTAAGCGATTGCGAGCGTTCCTGGAACTCGGCCAGACGGCGCAAAATGACTTCAAGCGCGCCACCAGCCTCGCCGGCCTTGATCATGTTGACATACAAACGGTCAAACGCCTTTGGCGATTTGGCCATTGCTTCGCTCAGCGTGCCGCCGGCTTCAATTTCATCGCCAACGTCTTCGAGGCAGTACTTCAGCCGTCCCGGCTTCTGCTGCGAAGCAAGAATTCGCAGACTGCGCAAAATCGGCAGGCCGGCATCTTGCAAAATGGACAACTGGCGTGTGAAGGTGGTCAGGTCCTTCGACTTCACGCCGCCGAGCACGAGGCCGCGTTTTTTGGCGCCCGGTCCGCCCGTTGTAGCGGCCTTGCGGGCCTTCTTCACGGAAATCTTCGTGACGAAGTAACCCATTTGGCGAATAGTCGCTTGCGCTTCTTCCTCGCTGACCGCATCGATCACATCTTTGATCTCTGCGCCGGTCGCGTCCATCGCTTCAAATTGAAAAGTAGGCATGGGAAACGTCCCGTTTCAGTTTTCGGTATTCAGTTTTCAGTGGTCAGTGTTAGTTCCTAGGGCGAATCTTCCTGACGAGTCCGCCGAGCATGCGTTTTACTTCGACAATGTTCTCGATCACTCCCGCCGCATGTTCCTGTTGCACGTAGTCCAAGTCTCTCGCCAGCAGAACCTGGCAGTGCAGTTCACAGGCCGATCCCATTGCCATGTCGAGAAAGCGGGCAAAGTCAGCTTGGGTATCGCGTCCCGCGCCCTCGGCGATATTCGATGCAATCGAAATGACCGCCCTCCGCATCTGAGCGACTAACGAGTATTGTTCCTCTCTAGGGAATGTTTGGGTCCGTTGTTATATCTGCAAAGCCAAAACATGGCTCTTTTGCCAAACCGAAAGCTTCTGAAAATCCTGCATCAACCGTTCACTGAAAACTGATGACTGACAACTGAAAACTCACACTACGCTTCATGAATGGTTTCGCGGATTACTTCATCGATCGTCGTGGTTCCCTCGACAGCGGCAGCCATGCCGGCATCGCGTAGCGTGACCATGCCGTTATCGCGGGCCAAGTCGCGAAGCTCGTCGGTCGAGGCGGCCGCCATGATCGCTTCACGAATGGCGTTGTTGACAATCATCAGCTCGAACAAGCCCACCCGCCCCTTGTATCCTGTATTGTTGCAAAGCTCGCAGCCGCGACCGCGATAGAACTTCATGCCTTTCAACTCGCTGGCTTTCATTTGCAAATCGGCGACCTGATCAGCGCTCAGCTTGGCTTCTTCGCTACAATTCGTGCAGATACGCCGGACAAGCCGCTGGGCCAGAATGGCTTCCACGGTTGCCGTGATCAAAAACGGCGGAATGCCCATATCGCGCAGTCGCGTGATCGTGCCCGGCGCGTCGTTCGTATGCAAGGTGCTGAATACCAAGTGCCCGGTGAGCGACGCCTGAACGGCAATTTCGGCCGTTTCGATATCACGAATCTCACCCACGAGAATCTTATCGGGGTCTTGCCGCAGAATAGCGCGCAGGCAATTGGCAAAGGTATTGCCAATCGACGCATCAATCGGCACCTGAATAATGCCGTCGATATCGTATTCCACCGGGTCTTCAGTCGTGATCAGTTTGTCGGCAATCTCGTTCAGCTCGCTCAAAGCCGAGTAGAGTGTCGTGGTCTTGCCCGACCCAGTAGGCCCGGTCACGAGCACGATTCCGTTGGGCTTTTCGATCGCGTCGCGGAACAGGTCCATGGTCGCCTGGTTCATGCCGACATTGTTCAAATCGAGCGATACGACCGAACGATCAAGCACCCGCATCACGACGCTCTCGCCGAACAGTGTGGGAAGCACACTAACGCGCAAGTCGACCGGATGGCCGCCGACAGTGAGTTCGATACGTCCGTCCTGCGGCAGACGGCGTTCGGCGATGTCGAGATTCGCCATCACCTTGATGCGCGTCGTGATCGCAAATGCCAAATGGCGTGGCGGCGGAACCATTTCGAACAGCACGCCATCGGCCTTGATGCGAATGCGGAACTCGTCTTCGAAAGGCTCGAAATGCAAGTCGCTTGCGTGGTCCTTGATCGCCATCAACAGGATCATGTTAAGCAGCTTGCGCACGGGGGCGCTGTCGGCCAAAGCTTCGATGTTCTCCAGGTCGATCGGACCATCGCTGCTGACAGCCGCGGCCGCCTTGGCCAATTCTTCATCGGCTTCCAGATCGGCAACGATCTTCTCCACACTCTCCGCGCCACCGGTATAGTACCGCTCGAGGGCCTTGTTCAGGTCGGACTCTGTCGCAACGACCACGCGCACGCTATGGCCGAGAAATGTCCGCATTTCGTCCTGAACGGCCAGGTTCTGCGGGTCGGACATGGCGATGGTCAGTTCGTTGTCTTCGAACGCGATCGGAATCACCCGATACATTTGCGCCATGGTCTCGGTAATCTTCTCGATCACCTCGTTCGCAACTTTCATCTCGGCCAGGATCACGGTCGGCATACCGAGTTGTTCGGCGAGCGCTTGCGCGAGCTGCTCGTCGTTGATCAGGCCCATTTGCATGGCCACTTGGCCTAGCAGTTGCCCGGGTTGCGCCTTTTGCTCGTCGAGCAATTGCTCAAGCTGATCGTCGCTGATGTAGCCAAGATCGACAAAGACCTGGCCAATTCGTCGAAGTGCCATAAACTTGAATTTCTAAACTTGGTTTTGGGTATTCAGATTGACGTTTTGCTTCGATTACTCTTGCTACTTGGCTTGCGATCTCGCTATTGCCTCGATGCGGCATCGACATCCTGGTCGTCGTCGAACATGCCTCGTTCCGCCTCGGCCATTCGCCGCGCGACATCCTCGGGCATGTTGGCCTTGGCGAGCGCGTCCTGCTTGGTAACGACATTGTCGCGCCACAGTTTGAATAGGTGATCGTCGAGCAGTTGCATGCCCTGTTTCTGCCCTGTTTGAATGGACGACGTTACGCGGAAAATCTTGTTTTCGCGAATCAGGTTGGCGATACCCGGCGTAACGACAAGCACTTCGAACGCCGCCACGCGACCGCCGCCAACCTTGGGCAGCAACTGTTGACTGAGAATGCCAATAATCGACGTGGCCAACTGTGTACGGATTTGATCCTGCTGATTGGTGGGAAATACGTCGATGATGCGGTTGATCGTGCCCGCCGCGCTAGACGTATGCAACGTGCCGAACACGACGTGCCCGGTTTCGGCGGCGGTGATCGCCGTTTCAATCGTTTCCAGATCGCGCATTTCGCCCACGAGGATTGCGTCGGGATCCTGCCGCAGGGCGCCGCGAATTGCTTCGGCGAACGACGCCACGTCGGTTCCGACTTCGCGCTGATTGATCGTCGATTTCTTATGGGGATGATAAAACTCGATCGGATCTTCAATCGTAATGATGTGATGATCCACGTTCTCGTTGATGAAATCGATCATCGCCGCCAACGACGTCGTCTTGCCGGAACCGGTCGGCCCGGTGACCAGAACCAAGCCGCGCGGGCGCAAGATCATTCGCTTGAACACTTCAGGCAGCCCGAGCTGCTCCATCGTCAGCATCTTGACGGGAATCTGCCGCAACACCATCCCGACATTGCCCTTCTGGCGAAAAATCGAGACGCGGAATCGCGCCTGATCACCAAAGGCAAAACCAAAATCGGCGCCGCCTGTTTCTTGAAACTGTTGTTGGCATCGGTCCGGCGCAATGCTCTTCATCAACCCCAGCGTGTCTTCCGGC
>JAGQOS010000470.1 GCA_020427265.1 Planctomycetales bacterium | reverse complement strand
TTTCGTAGGCAAGTGTGTAGACTCGCCCTACCAACTTATCCTTAAAACACAAGACGACCGCGCGTTTAATCGCGCGAGCAACCTCGCCCCAATGTGATTTCCAACGGATTTTCTCAGCCGCACGGCCGTTTGACGATCCAGACATCGAGTCGAAGTTCCTTTAACTTGATTGGCCGACCGTGGAAGCCACGTTGGCCTCGTTATGAGCTATCGCGCTTTTCAACTGCTCGAACCCTTCGAGCATGATTGTTCGTTCCTGCTGCGTCAGAGCGTCGTGATTCACGAACTGCTGGAAATATCTTTCGAACGGTTCGAAATACGAAGAGCGGTAGGCCGGCCGCACACTTTCTAAATAGTTCTGCATGTCGGGGAAGTACTGATGGCGGCACTCGGGGTTGGCTCGTGTCATCATGAACAAGAGAAACATCGTGTACTTACCGTCGTCGAACTTCCGCCCCTGGATCTTGAACTTCCAGTATCGTTCGAATAGATGCTTGAAGTGCAATCCCACGGGAATCGGATCGTTCGGGCCGATACGATCCGCGTCGTCATCGATATAGCGAGGATCGCCGCCCGGCGTGTCGAGCATCCGGCAGCGCTCGTTACGAACGCAGAGGAAAAATCGCACAAAGTTGCCATACCATTTACCTCGCCACTCACCGGCGAAGATCTTGTACGCGGGACTCGATGTCATGAAGTTGCGGCGCAACATCAACTCGAATGTGGCGGGAAAGACAACCTCCTCGTCGGCATATTCTTTGCCCGGATGGGGGCGTGAATACGTCGACAGCATGTCCAGCCCATCGCGCACCGCTTCCGCGTACAGACGTTCGATGTGGTCATGGTCTGTCAGAAAGAAATCGCCATCGTGCAAGAACACGTGTTTTGTTCGCGTGAGCTTAATGGCCGTGACAAAATTCATCGTATGGACGACAAACGACCGCTTTTGAACCTGCATCAACAAACGGCGATAGGCGGGCTGAACGACGAGACGAATGGGCAAATCCTTGGCATAGCGCGCGATCACCTCTTTGTTCTCATCGTGGTTACGATAGCAATCCGTGATTACGATCACTTCCTTGCAATTCGGCAAATTGCAGGCGGACAGGAATCGCAGATTGTAGTCGGTTACCGCGTAGAACTCCGGAATAACGGGAAGCACGACCGTGTAGCCTTCGCGCAAATCGCGACGGTTTCTCCAGGGAAACGTTAGCAGGAAGTGGTACGCGTCGATGAGTCGTTCGACCAACAAGGATTTCAACGTGTGCTGCATCATGCGCGATCCTGTTTCGCGGTCGCCGCGACGACTTCCGCCACGACCGTACCGACATAGACATTGCCAAAGATCGTACAACTCTCGATCACGAACGCCAGCACGCCCATCAGCAAGAACGAGCCGTGAACAGCCTGGCAATATGCCGGCATTCCGGCCACGAGCCAAGCGCAGTCGATGAGTCCGGCAACCAGCAATACAAAGTTCGTGCGCTTGCCGTTACGAATCAGCGTACTCAGGTACCAAAACACTCGGACGATCAACCATCGATTGACATACTGACGTTCGCGCCACTTGTCAAAACCACCGGCTTCCTGCAGATCGCGCACTGCGCGTGCAAATCGTTTGAAGAGATAGGCATTCAGATAGGGACGCAACCGATGGATATTGATCGAA
Organism: Planctomycetales bacterium; assembly: GCA_020427265.1. Lineage (GTDB taxonomy): Bacteria > Planctomycetota > Planctomycetia > Pirellulales > JAGQOS01 > JAGQOS01. Next base: position 2,087 of record JAGQOS010000470.1, on the reverse strand, counting down.
AGCAGCACCGGCACGGCCGCGACAAACGCCCAGACCTGCCCATGCATTCGATAGAGGCCGAGAGCGATGGCCAAGGGCCACAACTGACTCGATATAAAATGAAACACCCGATCCAAATAGACGCCATGGATATACGTAACCAAGTCTTCTTCGGGTGTCATCGATTGAGCGCGAAAACGGCCAATCTCACCGTCGCACAGATCGATGATAATCGCCGCGTAGAGCAGCAGGGCCCCCGCAACAAAACCCCATGGCGAGCCGATCGCCGTGACACCAAAGCTGACCAACGAGACGACAAACCAGGCGACTGTCAGTTGAATGGCGCTGACCCGCGTGCGAATCAGCCAACGGGATAGCGGATCATGAAACCTTACGAGCGTGCGCACAATCCCCGAAAGGTTTTCGGGCGTTTGCAAACGCTTCTGACGAATGACGGGAATTAGTTCGTCGAACGATTTGGAGTCGGGCATAGCAGATCGCATGGGCTCTTTTATTTTACCCACGAATCGCCTCTTGGCATATCGATTCGAACTGCCGAGCAACGGTTTCCGCACCGTATTTTTGCCGCACCATTTGAACGGCGTTTTCCGCGATCGCATGTCGATGATTATCGTTCTCAAGCAACGAGACGACAGATTCGGCAAAGGCGTTAGCATCGTCACAAAGCACAAGATGCTCGCCGGAACGCACCGGCAGTCCTTCAGCGCCTAACGAGGTGCTTACAACAGCCTTGCGCATCGCCATAGCTTCAAAGATCTTGATTCGCGTGCCACCGCCCACGAGCAATGGTACGACGACCACGGCAGCCGAAGCCAAATACGGACGCACATCGGGCACCGTCCCGATGAGTTCGACGCCCGGCGCGCTCGCAAAGCGCTGCACATTTCTGGACGGGTTACGGCCAACGATTTGAAAACTCGCGTGGGGCCGCCGTTGTCGTACGGCCGGCCAAATTTTCTCTATGAAGAACCGCACTCCATCTTCATTCGGCAGCCAATCCAGCGATCCCAGAAACAGTACGCGGTTGCTTTCTTCGGCATTTCCATTGGGATGGAAATAGTGCGTATCGACAGCCGTGTCGATAGTATGGGCGTGGGCCCATCCGTATTCGTTGGCGAAATGCTCGCGATCGGCATCGCTGACCGCGACGACAGCATCGAAGTCCTTGCCTGCTTCGGATTCGAAGCGGCGCATCTTTTTCCATTGCAGCCCCATGAAACGCCGCTTCAACCAGCCCGAAGCATTGCGCGCATGTCGCTCGTAGATTTGAGCCTCCACGTTGTGTTGAAATAGCAGCGACGCCCTGCTCGGCAATCCCATAGCGTTGCGCGCCATTTGCACAAAGTCGCAGATGACCAAATCGTAGTCGCCTTCCTCTAGCAACTGCTCCGCCCGCCGGCGAAGGGCCGGATCGTGATCCTTCCACGCTGTAAACGGGTCTTGCGACAGCAGACTTTGCGCTAGATCCCAATAAAATCGCGGGCTGCTGCGTGGCGTTTCACGCCAGGGCACGGTTTCCAATCGCATGCCCAATTCCCGCATCTGCTCAAGGTACGGACGGTCGGCCTGCTGCACATTGCATAGGTACGTGATTTCGTGCCACGCCGCCAAGTGCTTAAGCACATTGAGTGTACGGATCTTCCACCCCGCATCGACGGGAAAGAGAATTCGCTTTTGAAGAAATAGGATTTTCATCAACTCGTCAGATTTACACACATCAGACTTCGTAGGATTCTGCACCGGGGTGCCAGAGTGTCGAATCGATCGCCACCACTTCGCCGCTACGGGCGCTCTCAAATGCTCGCAAGCAACAAATCGCGGCGCGAATTCCATCGCGTTGCGTTATTGAGAGCGGTTCGCGTCCCAGGATCGCGCGAGAGAAATGCTGCATCTCTTCGGCATGGCCCTTGTCAGCTCGACGGTTCTTCAGATCAACACGCGACCGACCGCGAATCGTGAGCACTTGAAAATCGTCGAGCGCCATGGCAGTTCCATCCCGAAATACTTCGATACGTTCTTTCGGAAATGACGAGTGCCCTGCTGCGGAGTACAGGATTGTCGCCACAGATCCATTTGCGAAGCGAAAC
>JAGQOS010000046.1 GCA_020427265.1 Planctomycetales bacterium | reverse complement strand
CGAAAGCCTGCGATTCACCGACTTTCATGTCAGCCCGACCTGCGCACCGACACGTTCCGCGATCATGACGGGAAGGCACGAGTTCAAGAATGGCGTGACGCATACGATTCATGAGCGCGAGCGGATGACACTCGAAGCGGTCACGTTGCCCCAGGTCCTCAAGTCGGCTGGCTATACGACCGGGATATTCGGCAAATGGCATCTGGGCGACGAGGACCCGTATCAGCCGAATCGGCGCGGTTTCGACGAAGTTTTCATTCACGGAGCCGGCGGAATCGGTCAATCGTATGTGGGCAGTTGTGGCGATGCTCCGGGAAACAAGTACTTTGATCCGGCCATTCGCCACAACGGAACTTTTATCAAGACCCAGGGCTACTGCACCGACTTATTCTTTGCCCAGGCCAAGAAATGGATCGGAGCACAAGCCAAGGTGGGAAAACCGTTTTTTGCCTACATTACACCCAATGCGCCGCACGGTCCGCTGGTAAGCCCCGGCCCGCAATACGATGCACTCTATTCCGGCAAAGCAATCAACGGTCAGAAGCTCAACGACGGGGCGGTAGCCTATTACTCGATGATTACCAATATCGATGAGAATGTTGGTAGTCTGCGACAAGAACTCAAATCACTAGGAATCGCCAACGATACTCTTCTCATCTTTATCTCCGACAACGGCGGCACCCACACGCGGTATTTCAAAGCAGAGCAGCGAGGCCAGAAAGGATCGATGTACCAAGGTGGCACGCGCAGTCCGGCTTTCTGGAATTGGCCTGGCAAAATTCCGTCGGGCGTCGACTGCACGGCGTTGACGGTGCATATCGATATTTATCGCACTTTAGCCGAATTAGCCGGTGCGAATCTCAGCGACAAATCGCAGCAGCAGGCCGAAGGCCGCAGTATGCTGCCGCTCCTGGAGTACCCGCAGAGCGAATGGGCTGAGCGTACACTCATTACGCACGTCGGTCGTTGGCAGCGTGGCGCAGCGGAGAAGTCGAAATTCGCCAAATGCGCCATTCGAAACAGCCGGTATAGCTTGGTGGAAAACAAAGCACTCTACGACCTGAAAACGGACCCCGGCGAGTCGACCAACGTGATAGAAAGCCATCCCGAAGTTGTTGCTCAGTTGCGACATGCCTACGACATCTGGTGGCAGGAAACGCTGCCGTTGATGGTCAATGAAGACGCGGTTGGCCCGCCGGTAAATCCGTTTAAGGCAGCCTATTGGCGGCAATTCGGCGACGGTCCTGCGAAGGCAGATGACGACGGGAATGGCAACCCAAATCGCAAGAAACGGGGTTCGAGTCGCTAGTCTATGACGGTCCACCCTGAGCCCGCTTCAACGCATCGCCCGCTCGGCTATATGCCGCAACTGGATAGCTTGCGCGCCATCGCTGTTTTGGGCGTGTTCGCTGCGCACTTCCTTTCGCACACGAGCATCTGGGGCGTCTACGTCAATACCGGCGACTTGGGCGTCAAGCTGTTTTTCGTCCTGAGCGGATTTCTCATCACTAGCATCCTGCTTTCGGCGAAGGACAAAATCCATAACCGGCGCACCACGCGGCGACAAGTAATCGTCAATTTTTACTTGCGACGCTACCTGCGTCTGACACCGGCCTACTTCCTGTACATCACGCTCGGTCTGTTCATGCTGCCGGGTTTCTCGCAGCATTTCATTTGGTTTCTCTTCTATCTGCAAAATTTTCTTTTTGCGGCTAAGCCCGAAACCTTTTCAGTCTACATGCCGCACTTCTGGACTTTGGCGATCGAGGAACAGTTCTATCTCGTCATGCCCTGTATTGTGATCTTGGTGCCCAAACCGTGGCTTCTTCCCGCGTCGATTTTGCTCGTGTGCGCAGGCCCCTTGTTTCGTATTCTCGGAATGGTATCCGGATTTACGGAATTCCAGGTGGCCCTGATGCTTCCTTCGCAATTCGACACGCTTGGCATGGGTGTCCTACTTGCAGTGCTAATCGCTCGCTTTGGGCACGACAGTCGTCGCATACGCACGTTACTCAGGACAACCGTCTCCCTGGGCGTGCCGGGCGCGTGCCTAGCAATTTATTCCGCCCATGTGAAGGCTTGGCCGCTTGGAACCTTTGTGGCGATGAACTTCTTTTTAGGCTGCACATTCGTGTGGGTCATTTGGCGGGCTGCGGCGGGGTTTCACGGTATTGTTGGCCGTGTGCTGGAATGGTCGCCATTGGTCTACCTGGGGCGGATCAGCTACGGGCTCTACGTGTATCACTTTAACGTGCATGGCCTCTTGCGCGAGCACCTGCTGCCTCGACTCGGACTTTCCATTCCGGACTCAGAACTGGCCCGCTACGCACTCTTTGCGGCTGTCGCCATCGTGTTAGCGAGTTGTTCTTGGCATTTTTTCGAACAGCCATTGAATCGGCTCAAAGATCGTTTTCCCTACGCCAATCCGCGACCGCAGGAAGGGTAATGCCAATGGGGTTGCCCCCTGGTCAGAGTGGCTCGCGCCTGTTAATTTCAATTTTTCGTCGGCGAGCATTGGCGGGCCGCATGTAACCAGTTCGATATGAGTGAGGACTCAGCAGCCATGAGTAACGATTCCAACGGCAAGCGATTGGCGCATACCGTGTTTTTCACGCTCAACGATGCGTGCGACGAAGCATGCGAACGTCTTGTCGCGGCGTGCAAGAAACATCTGACCGACCATCCAGGCACGCTCTTCTTCGCGGCTGGGCGCCGAGCGGCTGAATATGTACGCCCGGTAAACGACCAGACCTTCGACGTGTCGCTCCATCTGGTGTTCGAAGACCGTGCGGCTCACGACGCCTATCAGGTCGCGCCGCGGCACGATGAATTCATCGCTGAAAACAAAGAGAACTGGAAGCAAGTACGAGTTTTCGACGCACTGCTCAACGACTGAGAGTCGCGTTAGCAAGCTGCAGTTACTCGCACATAAAGACAGGCGCGAAACTCCAGGCGTGCACGATCGCCCTGGGTTTAACGACGCCCCGGGTTTAACGATCGACTTCGTCTAACCCAAACTGAGCCACGAGCTCGTCGGCGCCAGGGGTAAGGCCGCGAAGCTTTCGCACAATTTCACCTTTCTCGGATACGGTTGCCTTAGCCAACCGTTCCTTGAGCTTCGTTACTTTGGCGCGACGGTGGCGGCGGCGTTTAATTTCCTTTTGTCGTTCGCTAATACCCACGCGATTCTGTTCCTTCTTTGAGCCACTTGCGAGAACCGATAAATAGCGAAGCCGTATCGGGCTATACTTCCCGCGACTATTCGCACCTGAACCATGCTTTCTAACAATCCGGTCGTTTCTGGTCAACTCTCGTTGCCCCATAGTTGTGGACGATTTCGCGTCATTTGCGGCGGCTCAGGGATGGCCGTTAACCGGTGGCATGCGTTAGACTGTGCGACGCAGCCTGTCCCATTGGGTGAGAATAGCTAGCATTTCATCGTTTTTCGATCCACGTGACCATGCCAAGCCCACAAGTTGAATCGTTGGACGCCCGTTTTCAGAGGTCCCAGCAAACGCTTCTTTCGCGCGACCAGGCCCATGTGCTCGCCTGGTGGGACGACCTCGACGCGCAACAGCGAGATCAGCTGCTGAGCAATATCGAGTCGATCGATTGGGACGTTGTCGATCCACTCATCGATTCCCACGTGAAACGGTCACCCGAATTGAAGGTTCCTACGCCCCTTGATCCGGCGCCGTCGTTCCGCAAGGCAACTTTTCCGGCCGATAACCCCAACTTGTGCGCGAAGGCCAAGGAGGTGGGAACGGAATTCGTTCGTGCCGGCAAGCTTGCCGCCTTTGTGGTTGCGGGAGGGCAGGGCACCCGACTAGGTTTCGATGGTCCCAAAGGGGCGGTTCCGGTGACTCCGGTAAAAGAGAAGTCTTTATTTCAGCTTTTTGCGGAAATGCTGCTCGCCGCTGGCGATCGGTTTGGTGTCGCAATTCCCTGGTATATCATGACCAGTCGCACAAACCATGACGCGACAATCGATTTCTTTCGTCAGCATCAGTTCTTCGGCCTGCAAGAAAACGATGTCTTCTTTTTCTCGCAAGGCATGTTGCCGGCGTTCGACCGACAGGGCAAGCTCCTGCTGGCCGAGAAACACCTGATCGCTATGGCCCCCGACGGACACGGCGGTTCGCTCAAAGCGCTCTACAACAGCGGGGCGCTGGCAGACATGCGGCGGCGCGGAATCGAATGCATCAGCTATTTCCAGGTGGACAACCCACTCGTGATGCCAGTCGACGCGCTCTTCGTCGGCCTGCACCGCACGGAAGGCGCCGAGATGTCGTGTAAGGTATCCCCAAAAACAGATGATCTCGAACGCGTTGGCAACGTGTGCCTGAGCAACGGACGTGTGCATGTCGTCGAATACAGCGACTTTCCCGAATCGTTGGCGCAACGTCGCAATGAAGATGGTTCGCGGACTTACGATTCGGGGAATTTGGCAATGCATTTAATCGATGTGCAATTCATTGAGCGAATTGTCGGTGAAGGTGTCGATTTGATCCACCATCGTGCGGATAAAGCCACTCCTTTTCTCAACGCGAGCGGCGAAATCGAAACGCCGAGCGACGGCGAGAAGAACAGTGTTAAGCTTGAAAAGTTTGTATTCGACGCGTTACCGTTGGCTGAAAACGTTGTTTTACTCGAAATCGAACGAGCCGAAGAGTTTTCACCGGTCAAAGCTGCTGCCGGAACCGATTCCAAGGAGACGTCGATCCGCGATCAAGTTCGTCGGGCAGCCAACTGGCTGGAATCGGCTGGCGTCGCGATCCCTCGCAATGCCAGCGGCGAACCCGACGCAACACTTGAAATCGCGCCTCGCTTCGCAAGCAGCGCCGAAGACGTGCAGGACAAAGACGCGCAATTACCGCTCGTCGAGCCGGGAAGTGTTATCTATCTTGATTAGCCGGATCGCCATCGATTCAATCTGGAATCCTTGGCGCTGTCTGTTGTGCGCCCAGAATTACGCAACCGACTATCTAGCGCCGTGGTTTGACGGCAGATTGTTCTCCACTCGTCGACGAAGCGCACGTGCCACCGATCCCCTGGTGCCCGATGTTAGTTCCCAATTGCGGCATAAAACTCGTCGGCCGCCGATTCGAAATCGTCGCCATCCGTCGCGTGCCCGTCGAGCAGGCGACGCATACCGGCGTCCAACGTTTCGCTCATCAGCCCCGATTCGGAATGCTCCAAGCCTCGAGCATGTAACAGTTCGTGCATGACGACTGTAAGTAGATCGATGCGGTTGGCGGCAGGACTATCTCCGCGGGCCAGGAGGTCGCTCGGCCGAGATGACACGTAAAATTCCAGATTGTCGGCCGGTGTCGCATCGACGAACCACCCCCAACCGGCTGCGTTGAAATCGATTTGAATCACGCCGGGCTGCGCCAGGCCGAGTAAGTCGCCAGGCAGGTCGACGATCTCAATTTGCAGTCCTTCGAGCATCGAAGCAACGGAATCTGAACCCGACGAGATACAAGCGACTGCCTCATCGAAGATCGGCTGCAGTTCCGTGCTCGTTAGGCTACTCGCGACGACCGGCGTTGGCGCCGCTGCGGCTGCTCGCAATGGCGCTCCCAATGTATAGTCGACCGTCAGTACCGGAGCATCTGCCGGACTGTCGTTATAGGAACTGGCACGTCGCCGGTTGCCCGTACCGGTAATCAGAATCGCCAGCGCATTACCGCTCGACCAGTCGCCCCGGTCGACAACTTCCTGGATAACTGACGCCAGGTTCGGCGTGAGTTGCTCGGGGCCGGACTGGCCGGAACTGTTCCACGGCGCAGGGTTCCAACTGACCGACGCGCTGGTTTTAGGACGAGACGAAAGGTCGTTATTCGAGCTACTGAACGACACCGCATCACCAGTTGCCTGCGCCTGGAAAATGGCCGTGACATCGCCGTCGTTGGGTTTGAAGGTCGTAAATTGAATCGAAGCGTTAACGATGGTCGCCCCTTGCGGAATACTCAGATTCCGGTAGAGCAAACCGACGGTTTGATTGATTCCATTGTCCTCGAGCAGGTCGAGCGTCGTGCTGTTCAGTCGCACATCGCCGTTCTGTTCCTCCGCATCGTCGAAGCGATCCGTGATCTGAGATTGCACCGTGGTAATCACGGGGGTTAACGGTGTGATGGTTATATCGAGCGACTCGACAATCGTCTGCGGATCTAGCCCGCCGTCCGTCGTGCCGTCGTCGGTAATCGAGAAGGAAAAGGTCGCGGGTCCCCCCGAAGCCGACGGCGTCGGCAGAAACTGCATGCCTTGTACTTGTGCAAGTGAATAGCTCCCTGGCGCAACTACGGTGAAGCCATCGGCTAACACAATATCGCCAAGTGCAGCGGCGGGCACCGACGTAACGTTAAACGTAAGTGTTTGCGTCAATTCGTCGAGACCACCTCCGGTTGAATAGGCAAGCCCGCCGAGTCCGAGGCTTGTTGCGGGTGAATCCTCTACCACGGTCAAGTCAGCAACCGTTCCTGCAATCCTCAGGGGCGGGTCGTTTTCTTCGGTAACTGATATCTGTAGCGACACGGTAAGCGACTGAGGATCTGCCGAGCCATTGGTCGTTCCATCATCGGTTGCCGACACGGCAAAGGATTCGGGGCCGCCATTGGCGTCGATCGCCGGGACAAACTGCATGCCTTGGATCTGGCCCAACGCATAGGCCCCTGGCGCGACAAGCGTGAGCCCATCGGAGAGGAAGATACTTCCCAGCGCCGCCGACGGAACAGCCGTGACTGCGTACGAGAGTGACTGAGCCGTTTCGTCGGCGCCGCCACCCGGCCCAAAGGCCAAGGCGCCGAGGTTGAGGCTGGCCGAAACTCCTTCGGCGGTCGTTAGATTGGCAGGAGCACCAGCGACCACGACTGGAACATCGTTCGACTCAGCCAGGGTTACAAGGAGCGTCGCTTCGACGAACTGAGGATTGGTGCCGTCGTCGGTGGCGCGAATCACGAGTTCCGACGTTCCCACTGCATCCGGAGCAAAGCTCAGCGTTAGCTCGCCCGCCAACCCATTTATCGTGGCGGCGCTAAATAACGCAGAATTGGAATTCGATTCGATCGAATAGAGCAGATCGATGTCGGCCGTTTCCGCATCGTCGAACGCGGCGAAGAGGTCGACAACCGCGTCGCTGGCATCTTCCAACTCGTTAACGGCTGCTAAGCCGGTCGTCGTTGGCGTGGCGTTGAACTCAAACACGCCAATTTGAATGGTCTCTGCGATCAACTGGGGATCAGACGTTCCGTTCGTCGTTCCGTCGTCGGACACGGTAAACGTAAAGGCCTCGGGGCCACCCAGCGCGCCGGGGGCGGGCAAGAACTGCATTCCCTGAATTTGATTGAGGGTGTATGGTCCAGGCAAAACCGCTGTCAAGCCGTCGGCCAGCCGTACCTCGCCCAACGCGGCCGATGGGACGGCCGTTACCGCGTAGGCAAGCGACTGCCCTGTTTCGTCCGTACCACCGCCCGGTCCGTATGCTAGGGCTCCGAGGTCAAGACTCGTGATCGGTACGTCTTTCAGGACCTCCAGGTCTGCCACAATACCAGCCAGTCGCACGGGCAAATCGTTTTGCTCGGTTACCGTAATCGCCAACGAAACAGATATCGCCAGCGGATCTGCAATACCGTTCGTTGTGCCGTCATCAGTGACCGAGAAGTCAAAACTCTCTGGCCCGCCCACTGCATTGGCTGCAGGTCGGAACTGCATGCCTTGAATCTGCATCAAAGTATAGGTTCCCGGCGCAACGACTGTGAAGCCGTCGGCCAGCAATACATGGCCCAAGCTTGCGCCCGGCGTCGCGGTGACCGAATACGTAAGGCTCTGAGAAGCCTCGTCGGCGCCTCCGCCATTCGTGAACTGCAATGCGCCCAGCCCCAGGCTTGTTGCACCGGCGTCTTCCCCGACCGTCAAATCGGACACCACGCCCGCTGACTGAACCGGCGGATCGTTGATCTCGGAGATCGACACCAAGAGACTCGCATCGACAAAGGCCCCTTCGGTATCGGTGGCGCGTACGATCAATTCCGCCTCGCCGGCGATATCTGCCGCGTAGTTGAGCGTGAGAGTTCCACCAATGCCGTCGATCGGCGTCGACACGAAGAGCGAGGGGTTGGAATTCGAAACGACCGTGTAGGTTAGCAGCGTATCGGCGTCCTCCGTATCGTCAAACGCGGCAAATAAGTCGACGACGGATGACCCTGCTTCTTCCACCACAGAAACGCCGGCGAAACCGTTGGTCGTTGGCGTTGAATTCGTCGGCCCAGTGAAATAGTCGATCGCCAACACGGGGGCGACCGAGGGACCGTCGTTATAGGAACTGGCGCGACGACGGTTGCCGGTCCCAGTGATCAAAATCGCCAGCGCATTGCCGCTCGACCAGTCGCCCCGGTCGACCACTTCTTGAACAACTGACGCCAGGTTCGGCGTAAGCTGATCCGGCCCCGAGTCTCCCGAACGCGTCCAAGGCGCGGGGTTCCAACTAACCGACGCGCTGGTCTTGGGACGCGAGGAAAGGTCAAAATCGGAGCTACTGAACAGCGGTGCGTCGCCTGTCGACTGCGCCTGGAAAATCGCCGTGACATCGCCGTCGTTAGGTTTGTATGCCGTGAACTGGATCGAAGCATTCACAATCGTCGCGCCTTGCGGAATGTTCAGATTCCGATAGAGCAAGCCAACGGTTTGGTTGATCCCGTTATCTTCCAGTAGGTCGAGCGTCGTGCTATTACGCCGCACGTCGCCATTCTGCTCTTCCGCATCGTCGTATCGGTCGGTAAGCAAAGCTTGAACGGTTGTGACCACGGGACTTAGCGGAGATACGGTGACGGTGAACGTCTCAAAGTCATCGGCTGCGGGCGTGCCATCATCGGTCACACGAATCGTTACTGGATACTGGCCTGGCGCGTCGGAGAGCGAGGGCGTCCAGGTGAATTCGCCGGTCGTTGGATTGATCGCTGCGCCGGCCGGAGCGCCGGGATCGAGGCTGTAGGTTAGGTTGTCCGGCGGCACATCTTGGTCCATGGCCGTGGCCATGAATGTCAGCGTGCTCAACTGCTCTACGGATCGATCGCCAATGGGATCGAGGATCGGCGTCAGGTTGGCCGATTGCGCAACGTCGAATTCAATCATTAGGGCCGGCGCGGCCGTCCCATCAAACGCTTCAGCCGTCCGCACGCCAGATCCGCCGATGATCAGCGCCACGGCATTCCCATTGGCCCATCCAGGACGCGACACGATCTCGTTCAAGATGGAAGCCAAATTAGGCGTTTGCTGGTCGGGGCCGGCCTCGCCAACCGTATTCCAGGCCGGAGGTATCCACGCCACCGAAGCACTTGTCTGACTGCGAGATGTCACGTCGAAACTGGCGGATGAAAACGTGGGGGCGTCGTCGATGGCTTGTCCATGGATGATTAGCGACGTCGCCTCGGTGTTGGTTTCGTCAGCCTGAAACTGAACGTACGCGTTCGTTACCACCGCCCCATTGGGGACCTGAATATTCGTAAAGCGAAGACCAACCGTTTGCACGTCGGCATCGAGCGTCATCTGCAAATCGCTGCTGCCTGTGCGCACGGCGCCGGTAGCTCGCTCCTCGACATCATCGGTACTTGCTAATATTACACTCCGTTCTACGCCTACGTTGATGTTCACGACGCTCGACGTCTGAAGTGAGCCATCCGACGCCGTGAGCTGCAGCACATAGACACCTGGCGCAGAGAACTGCGCCGTCGTTACAGGTTGCGCCGCATCACCAAAGGTCACGCTGCCAGGTCCGCTGAACTTTGTCCACACGCTCGTCAACGTTCCAGACGGCAGCCCATCATCGCCTATCGAGCCATTGAGAAATGCGGTTTCGCCCGGCAGCACGGTTTGTTCGCCCCCGGCATCAACCGTTGGCGGAAGATTTGTGGGGCCGCTCGACGTGCCGATAATCGCCTCGTAGATGCGCCCATCCGGGTAGTTGTCTTGCATCCCATCGGCGATATACAGCGAAAGATTCGCCGGATCGTCAAACGGATCGGACGTCGGCCCAAAACTAAGGCCCTGGGCGGCATCAGGCGTGGGGCTGAAACCACTGATGTCATATTCCTCGACTACCGCGCCGGAAGTCGTAAACTCGACAATCTTGTTTTGGCCGCCGCTAACAATGAACAGGTGCTGCGTAGGCGCATGAAACGCGATGCCTTCTGCATCCGTCATGATGCCGCCAATCAGAAAGCGGCCTTGGTACGAAAAGTCGTTTCCGTAGCGAAGAACCTGAAGCACGCCGGCCGATCCGTTCGGGCCGGTGTCGCCGCTGACTACCCACATATCGCCCGTTGCCGGGTCAGAGGTGATCCCTTCGGGGTCGTAGGCGGTTATTTCATCGGCCGTCGTGCTCGTCGTGGCCAACGGACTTGCGAGGCTGTCGTCGTAGCGGTAGATCAGTTGCGTGTCATCGTTGGTCACGTAGAAAAAGCCGTCGAATTCGTTGTACGTGATTCCAGTCGGCTCTCGATTGTTGGTTTCGAACCCGTTGTAGTATGTGTTTCCGGCCAGATCGACTTCGAATACATTGTCGCCTGTGAAGTACGTCGAGCTGAGTTCGTTGATCTCGGAGTCGGCAATGTAGAGATGCCCCGACGGCGGATGATAGGTTACACCTGCCGCGTCGGTGCTCGGCACGATGCCTCCATCCCACAAATCAAAATGGTTGACATAGGTAATGTCACCCGCAAGTGGTAGTCGACTCTCCAACGTTTCAAAACGCGGTCGTACCCGCCGCCTACGGATTCCAAATTCCACTTGAATGCTCCCCAATTAACGTTCTGTTCGTAGCCGCATGTCGGTATTTTTGCGCAGCAGCGCACAATCTTATCGAGTTCTTAATCGTTGCCTATTGACGAGACATTGCAGGAATGGGGGCGATGTGCGGCGGAGCAACTGGCTCGCTCCCCGTCAAGACAGGGGCCGGAGCGACGCCCCACCCGGTCCCACTGCGCGACGACGTAGATTGCCATTGCAGCGCCGCTAAAATCGGCCGTCAGGTCCTCTACTTCAAACGCGCGTCCGAAGAACGGCTGCGTCGCCTCGTCGCATACCGCCACCCCCATCACGAGGAGGAAAACGCCCAACAATCGCAGGCTGCCACTGCCAGCTTCCCCAGCGCTACCCACGCACTTGCGCCTTACGCGAAGGCCGCCGACCAGCAATGCCAGCCCGGCATAGGCGAAAAAGTGCAGCACGAACTCGTTGTGCAGCGAAATCGGCAGCGACTCTTCGGGGACATGCGTACCGAGCACCAGCAGGCCTAAGTAGCCCAGCAAGATGCAAAGCAAGAGGGTGTTTCCCATCATCATCCCCTGGCGACCGTCCAAAGCGTTTTCCAAATTAGCTGCTGATCGAAACAAAACGACGCCCGCTGCAGGTATTCCTTTTCAAGCCGAATCTTCTCCGGCAATACGTGCTGCACATAAGCCTGCTCGGCGTCGTCCGCCTCGGCCAGCAAGCGAGATTCGTCTCGAAACATTATCGACGCGACCCCGGTAACTCCTGGTCGTACGGAAAGTAGTTCGGAGAAATCCTGGCGATACTGTTCGACATAGCGACGCACCTCCGGTCGCGGCCCTACCAAACTCATTTCTCCCTTGATCACGTTGATCAACTGGGGCAGTTCATCGATCTTTGTCCAGCGCAGGAAGCGTCCTACGGGCGTGATGCGAGGATCGGCGCCGGCCGTTAACTCACCACCGCGTGCCGGGGCATCCGCGACCATCGTACGGAATTTGTGGATGCGAAACGGACGAAAACCCCGCCCCATACGCTCCTGATGAAAGAACACTGGCCCCGAGGACGTCAATCGGACTGCAATCGCAGCGCACAGCATCACAGGTGCGAGTGCAATTGCTCCGACCGAAGCAGCCACCACATCAAATAGGCGTTTCGCCATCACCTTCTAGCCTTCATCCATATAACATGCACAGTGCGAGCCAATAGGGATCAGCTCAATGTCGAAGCACATTCTTCTTTTCCGCGGCATGCGTATTTGCGACAAAGCTCAATCACGGTCTGTACAACGTGTTCGATCTCTTCCTTCACCATGCCGGGGAAGATGGGTAAGCTGATGAGCCGTTCCCATTCGCGCGTCGCTACAGGCAAATGCGCCGGTGTCCAGTGAAAGGTGGACTCGTAATAGGGATGCAAATGAAGCGGACGCCAATGCACCGAACAACCGACGCCAGACTGCCGCAGTTCGTCGAAGAATTGATTTCGATCGACCACCAGCCGGTCGAGATGAAGGCGAATGGGGAAGAGGTGCCACGAATGCAGGCGATTATCAGGAAACTCGGGCGCCGCGATTTCTGTAACATCGGCGAAGCACTTCCGGTAGTGTTCCGCAATCGCCTGTCGCTCCTGTCGCATCGCTTCGGCGCGCCCTAGTTGTTGAATTCCGATGGCCGCCGCCAGGTCGGTCAGATTGTACTTATAGCCAGGCGCCAGAATCCGGTAGTCCCAGGTTCCATTACCTGAGAACCGATTCCAAGCGTCGTACGATAGTCCATGCAGCGACATGTTGCGCATTCGCTCCGCGAGATCCGCATCGGCGGTAACCGCCATGCCTCCTTCGCCGGTCGTCATGGTCTTGTTCGCATAGAAGGAAAAACACGTGACGTTGGCTGTGTTCTCGCCGCAGCGTCGCCACGTTTGATCGGCATCGGAAAAGTACGAAGCGGGTATTGCGTGGGCCGCGTCCTCCACAACCCATAAGTCGTGCCGCAGTGCGAAGCGGGCTACCTCGTCCATGTCGATCATCGCGCCACCGACATGGACCGGCATGATTCCCACAACTTCTAAATGCGTGGCCGAGTCGAATTGGCCGGCCTTAACGTCGCGCAGCTTCCTTGCGGCGTCTTTCAAGTCGATATTAAGGCTCGCAGGATCACAGTCGACCAGAACAGGAACGGCCCCCTGGTAGCGCACAACCTCGGCCGTTGCTGCGAAGGTCATGGTCGGAACTAACACGGCATGCCCTGGCCCCAAACCCAAGGACTCGACCGCCAGATGGAGTGCCGCGGTGCATGAATTGACGGCCACGGCGTGCTTGGCGCCGACCGCCGTGGCGAATTCGGACTCGAATTGTCTCGTGCGAGGCCCTGTCGTTAGCCACCCCGAACGAAGGCAATCAACCACTTCGCTAATTTCGGCGTTGCCCACGGCCGGCCGAAAGAAGGGCACCGTCTTTTTTTCAGCATGACTCGCCGGTCGTGGCGAGTGCGACGATGTAGCGACCGACATTATTTACGTACTCCGTGTAAAGAAAGGCTTCGATCGTAGATGGCGGCATACGCGGCGGCCACTTGTCGAAGTTCAAAATTCTCGTGAACGCGCCGACGACTTGCATTACCCATTCTTCGCCGCGTCGACTCGTCTAGCGATAGCATTTGCGTGATGGCGGTAACCAGGCTCGCCTCGTCGCGCGGTCGGACCAGCAGGCCGTTTTCTTTGTGGCGTACGACATCCCTACATCCGGGCATGTCCGTCGTAATAAGCGGCAGCCCAATGGCCCCCGCCTCCAACAGCACCCGCGGGACACCTTCCCGATAATAAGTAGGCAATACAAAGAGATCCGACACGGACAGCAACGCCGGCACATCGTCGCACGGACCGAGGTAGGTTACGTCGTCACCGTAAGCTTCGAATTCCTCGCGGCGTACCGCCTGCTTGCCTTCCGACGCGAGCGGTCCGGCCAGCAGGAAGCGCGCGGCGATCCCCGACGCTCGCACGCGCCGTGCAGCGCCAAGAAACTGTCGTACTCCCTTGGTTGCAACCATGCGGGCGACCATCGTGACAACAGGTTCATTGCCAGTCGCGAGACGAGCACGCAAGGCGGCGCGGCCGGATTCGTCGGGGCAGCGCGACAGCAATTCCGCGCAGTCGACACCCGAGCTGCGCACCAAGGCGGCGCTCTCCTCAGCAACGATACGATGCCGTATGAAATAATCGTAATCGTCTTGGTTCTGAAAAATCGTGACGGCGCTTTCGTGCCCGGCTTGGCGTTGCCGCTGTCGATAAACCGGGCGTAGCGCCGCGGCAAGCGGGGTTTGCGATGAGAAGACGTACCCCATGCCTGTGATCGTTCGCACCGCCACGGCCAACCCCGCCGCAGCGGCGGGCGCCAGGAATGAAGGTTTCGTGTCGAACGCGTGAACTACGTCCGGGCGCTCGCTTTCAATTAGACGACGCAATTGGAACGTCGACCGGCGGTCGGCGAAAGGACTGATCCAGCGATTTAAGGGGTAGTTGTAGTACGGAATATCATCCGCAGCGAACGCGCGGCCATCGCCAGAGCCTACGGCTCCAACTCGATAGCCGAGACCGCGTAGCGAACGAAGAAGCGGCAGCCGCATGTGGACGTCTTCGCCACCGACATGCCAGATCATTGCGTTTTTCGTTGTACGTATCATTGCTTTCCGTTCAGTAGCTGCGACCCGGTGCTACAGCATCGTCCACACTACGTCCTTCATCTGCGCAATCGTTGTATCCAAGCTTCCACTCGTATCGACGACGCGTATATTGCGAGCGCCCGCGCGACGCCAATGGCCGGCGCGGCGATGACGCGATTCGACATAGGAGTCCGACTCTTTGCCGACCTTAATTCGTTCTCGGTTTCGCGACTTTGCGGTTTCCAGATCGACCGTCAGCTGAATCACGCCGTCGGGCGCAGGGATCTGGCTGTATAGCCCAGCTTCCCACCGGGCAAGCATCGCCAGAAACCGATGCTTCCATCCTGGCCCGGTCGTAAACGGTTGCTCCAAGCGCGGACTGTCCATCGAGCCAATCACGTCTGACGGGAATCGGTCGCAGATTACAATCTCGCCCGCGGCCGCGGCGCGGCGCGCTCGCAGCAAGAGACGCCGCCGATCCCAGGCCAGCGCCACGGAGCGGATCGCGTAGAACATATCTTTCGCACGAATTTCGCTCGTCCGGGCGTTCGGTGGTGAAGACAAACCTTCGGATTCCAAATGTCCGTCGATGTGATTCGTCCGCAGCGTCGGGGCATACCTGCGTAGCCATGGCAAGAGAGCATTGACAGGCCAGGTCAGCCAAGCCGATGGTGGTTTCCCCGCGTGCACGGTACGCACGGCGAATGTCTTACCCAGCCACTTCGCACATTCGGCCACGAGTGTCGACTTGCCGGTAGCCTCCGGCCCGACCAGCGCGATGACCGCGCCGCCTTCGAGCAGCCGTTTATTTTTCTTTCGGCCAACAATCGCCCGTAAACTTCGTTCGGCGATGAGTCGACCATATTTCCAGAGACGACTACCTTCGCCGCGTACGCGATAACATAGCAAGGCGCGACGCATGCGCCAGGCAAGCCGCACACGGCGAGGCAGCGACGCATCTTCATTCACCGCGTCAAGACAAGCAAGCCAGAGGCTTCGCGGCACGGTGGGGAGGTAATGGTTGGCCAAGGCCAATGTCTCGTCGAGGTCGGCCGCGGCGCGCAGCCAGGCAACCTCACGCCTCAGTTGGCTGCGACCTCGCATTAGATACGGAATATCGACGAGCGAACCGTACTTGATGAAATTGCGCGCCAACATCAGCACCAGTTCCGCCTCCGGTCGCGCCATTCGCAAGCCTTCGTAATTGGTTGGATCCGCCAACAACATCGCATCCAACGGCAGCCAATGCCCTTTGACAAAGCTCTCTCCCGTGAGAACGCGGCTGAAGAGATGAACATGGCGCAGGACGCCTAATTCCGGATCGTGGCCGTAGTAATGGGCGATTCCAGCGGGATTGTCACCGCGGCGCACGACCGCCTGTTTGAAATTGAGCGACGCAAGCACTTCGAGCACGCGAGGCAAGGCTGGTCGATCGACCAGAAGATCGAGGTCTTCGTGACCAGCCAGCGCGTTATCCAGCGAAACGTTGCTTTTCCAATGGCAGTAGGCCACGCCGCTGTCGTTCAACGCATCGATCAGGCGCTCCGTTAGCGAAGAGATACGCGGCTTCGCAGGCGTTGCGGGCGGTTCGTGCGGCTTTAGATCGTACGTAGTGCTCATCGAACTCATGGCGTGTTATGGGAAATTCCAGACCTAACGAGTCGCTCGATACCGCCGAATTGCCCAGAGACGTTCCCCTGAGGCGACGAAATGTGATGAGTCGTCCCGTCGACTATGAACATTCTCTTGGCAAGCTGCGGTGCGCCTCGTAAGTACTCGAAAACGCCGACCGCTTGTCGAACGAACGTCTCCACCTGCGAGGGATCGGCGCGGGCGATGCGCTTATGGCCTCGGCGCATAGTGCGCTCGACGAGTGTGTGCTCGGATTCCGAGAGATAGACGACCGCATCGGGGAGGGTCGCGACATCGAGGAAACGCTGGAAGTCATCGGGATGAAAATCGCGGCTTCCATCGACGAACAGATTGTGCGCCGCATGGACGGTTCCCTCGTCGACAAGTACGATTTCGTTTCCCCGCCCCAGGCATCGCACGACCTCGTAGACGCCAATTTTGCGCAACGCGTTGCGAACAAGATTCATGCGCGTCAACCATCCTCCTGCCGAACGCAGGCAGATATTCATCGCAAACCGGTAGTATCTCCAGTGTCTCGGGGCAGTGGCCAGACACGCGAAAAACGCACAAAGGTCAATCACAACAGTGCGCATAGTTTCCGACGGAAGCCATCCCAGCCGAAGACGGCGCAGGATCAAGTCGTCGCTCAGCACCACGCGCTCGCCGAGCGTCGCACCGACCTGCAAGGCAGCTTTTGCCAAGGTCGACTTGCCAGCACCGGTACAACCGATCAATTCGACCTGTAAACACCGCGGACGAACTTCTTGGTAGATTTTCGGATACTCTCGATGCATCGCTTCGAGGCTAAATCGCTGCCGAACAATCTCGCGACACGCCTGCCCGATGCTCGCCTTCTCCTCGGGCGAACGGGCGCGCATCTGGGCAATCTCGCGAGCCCATCCCTGCTCGTCGTCGCAGGCGACCAAGGGAATGAACTCGGCGCCGGCCGCGATCTCACGATGGGGTGGTATGTCGGAAAGAATGACGGGCCGGCCGCACGCCATCGCTTCAAGCACGGCCACCGGTAAACCTTCACCGCGAGACGTCGACACATAAAAATCGGCTTGCGCAAATTCACGATAGACCTGTTCTCGCGCCACTAAGCCGCTTAATGCAACGCGTCCATGCAAGCCCTGCTCACGAATCTCTTGTTCCAGTGTGCTCCGCAGTTTGCCTTCACCCACGTAAAGCAGCTCTGCCGCCTCGTCGGCGCCCCGCGCGAATCCTCGCAACAACATGAGTGGGTTCTTGATCTCGATGAGCCGGCCAACCGAGAGAACTGTCTTTCGTGCACCTTCTTTCGGTGTAACGGAACCGGCAATCCGCTCCGCCCGGGCCACATCCATCCCATTTTGAACAGCACGAAGTCGCCTTCCGGCGAGCCAACGATAAAGCCAAGGAAAACTCGCCCGACTAG
>JAGQOS010000469.1 GCA_020427265.1 Planctomycetales bacterium | reverse complement strand
CCGTTCGTGTGGAGAAAACGCAGCTCGTTCTTGATTTCATCCCAGGCTAGCGAACCTCGGACCAAACCATGTTGGGCCGATGCGAGCGCGACATTTGTGTCGCCCGAGCCCGTGACATGAAGCCTCGATACGTCGATCGCGCGCGAGAATCGCACCATGATGCCGCCCGGCTGCGGATCGGCCGCTTCGACAAATAGCGTGCTGATCGACGGCAAGAGGTACGCCACTTCCAATCGCGGCGGTGTCGCCGCTTCCGATGAATGGAAGTCAACGCCGTTGTTACCCGTGGGCAGCAAAGCCCAGCCAAAGTGATCGGCCGGATTCGCCAGCCAGTCGAGAAGACTGGCCCGCACGTCGATCTCAAACGCACCGACGCGCACGGCGCCGGTTGTCGACGACGGCGTGGCCGCCGCTTCGAAATCGTCCGCCTGAATGCCATCGATCCAGTCGTCCCAGTTGTCTGTATCGGCAAAGGGTTGCAGCAAGCGATGAACGGCTAAGCCATCACCTTCGTTGGTTACATCGAGCGTCAGCGTGGCCGTTAGAATGATTGCGTCGGCGGGGATTTGGCCCAACTGGTCGCCGAAGATATTGTCGAATCGTAGCAATGTTTGCGTAGGGCCATCGACGTTCATGCCGTCGACTTCCAGCGACTGAGTCATCGCGTGGTCGGCCAGCGGATCGTCCTGAGCCAGGAAGGTATCGTGCGCTCCCAGATAGCCGACGACGCCTTGTTGAAAGGACGCGACGTTTGGATCTGGCAAAGCTGTGTCGACTTCGGCGGAAAACTCAATGGCGCCGAGTTGATTGCCGGTCAAATCGGCGATGCCATCGCCACGCACCGAAATCGTATACAAACCATCGCCAAAGCCACCTGGGGACGATCGAAGAGTAATTCGGTTGAGCACCGCATCGTATTCGAACGTGTAGTCGTTACTCTCAGCCAGTGGCTCGCCATTGCGGCTGAGCGTGAGCGCCGCACCTGTGACCGAGGCGTCGTCGATCCCGTCGCCCACATCGAACAGGTCGACCACGAAGCTATCGAGGGCCGAATTGACGAGAATCCTGCCCGGCGAGGGATCAAGATCGGCGCCATCGTTATCCACCGGTACGGCGAGCCGCGCGGAAGGCGCCTGCAAATCGGCGGCGGCCGTGATCGTAAACGAGTCGATCATCTGGCCGTCGTCGGCGCCGATGTAGCTAAAGGTTAGTTGCTCGGGTGTGACATCGATCTGAGTAAAGCCATTCTTCGATGCGACGGCTGTCGACTGCGAGAAGCTGGCGGCCACATAAGGGTGCTGGTCGAAAGTACCCGATCGCAACGACTGCCCGCCCACGCCCGAGACCAACTGCGGCAGGCCTTGATTCGTTTCAAAAGCGTTGTAAGGACCGGGAACGAATGTGGCCTGGCCGTTGATCTCGCCGGTTAGCGGATAGGTCCAGTAATACGTATGCGAATGTCCGGCGAGAAACAGATCGGCGCCCGCGCCGAGCAAACGGCTGACCACTTGCTGGTAATAGTAGTCGCTGGGGTCTTCGGGTTTGTCGGGCGCGCCGGCGACCAGATGATGCGTGTAAACGATCTTCCAGCGCGCATCGGAAGCTTGCAGGTCGGCAACCACGTAGTCGAGCAGGCCGTCGAGCCGTTCGCGATCGGCCATGCTGTTGTGCGTGCCTTGTTCGGTCGATTCGAAGGTCACGAAATGCACGTTCCCGTAGTCCCACGAGAAATTGTGTTCGGGGCGCTCGGTCGCCGGCGGTTCGGCCGGCGCACTGACACCGGCGACCGGCACGGGAACCGAGAACATCAGTTCCGAAGGTCGGCCGTTGTCGCCCAACAGATCGTGATTGCCCAACCCCAGATAGTCGACATGCCCGGCGGTCCACTGGGCCGCTTCGGGGTTAATCGTGGGATCGAAGCGCGAATCGGCTTCGTCGAACGCGCCGTTGAAGTAAATGTTATCGCCCAGCAGCACGGCGAAATTCGGATCGAGCGTGTTGATGCGCGACTGCACCTCGCGAAATCCCAAGGCCGCGCCGTCGGCCGAATCGCCATAGGCGACGAATTGAAACGGCGTGTCGTCGCCTGCCTGCAATCGCGTGCGAAACGTGCTGTGATACTCGGCCGCGATCACGTCGGCTCGCCAATGCCGCACCCGGTAATCGTACTCGGTATTCCACTCGAGCCCGACAATGCTCGACGAATGCATGACCCGGCCATCGACGCCCGTATCGACCAAGTCGACCGCGCCTGCTTCGCTCCATGCCTGGCTAGCGCCGGCGAGCCGATACTGGGCCGTGAAGCGGTCTTCCGCGCCCACGTCGGCCGGCACGGTTTGCCAGAGCAAGTCGACCTGGTCGAGTTCGCTCCCGGCGTAACCCGCCAGCGGCGCGTTGCCCGGCTGGAGCCGCGGCGGATGATTCACGCGATACTGATCGGCAGCGGCGATGGTTGCCGACTGTTGAAAGTCGCCCACCGCTTCGCCGCCGGCGCTGGCTATTGAATCGGCAAGAATCGAAAACGCATGCGCTCCTGGTGCGAGCGACGGCAGCGTAAAGCGCACCGAGTCGGCATCGACTGCGGCGACGCCGGTGGCGACGGCCGCGCCGTCGACGAGCAAGTCGGCCGCTTCCAGCGTGGCGATGTCGACGGCGGCGTTGAAGTCGATCGTCAGTCCCAGAAACCCGTCGCGCTGAAGCGAAAGATCGAAGCTCAGATCCGAACTCGTGGGCGACGCCTGATGCACTTCGGCGGCCAGCACATTCGCGCCGGCGATGAGCGTGCCGGGCGGCAGCGTCGATACATCGATCGTTTGCACAACCGGTGTGACTTCGCCGGCATTGGCAATCGTCGCCGTCGCCAAATCGAGATAGCCCGCATCGGCCGCCAGGCCGTCGCGCAGCACTTCCACGCCATTGAGATACACGGCCACGCCGTCGTCGCGAATGACCGAGAGTTCGAGCGAATCGACTCCGCCGGCGTCGGGCAGTTGAAACGTGTGCCGAAAATACGAGGTGACGTACTTGGCGTTGGAATCGGGGCCGAAGCCAATTTCCGTCGCTTCGTCGCCATCGCCATATCCGAGTTCGGCCGGGCCGGAGTCCCATGCCGAGTCGTCGAACGCCACCTCGCGCCAGGCCGTTGCCTGATCGGAACCATCGTCGAGAAATTTCCAGTCGGCGCCCCGGGCCACAATTACGTCGCCTTCAAACTCTTGTAGCTCGAAACCGACCACATCGAGCGCCAACAGCCGCCGCGTTTCCAGCAACTCGGCGCGGGGATGGAAGTAGCGAATCGGCGGCACGGCGGCGCGCAGACTGCCGCCTGACATGGCCGATCGTCGCTCCGACATGCCACGTTTGCTCGCTCGAAATGGGTGCCATGCCGACATCGCCGCCCCGCGGATCGGCGAGAAAGGCCGATCTTGCCTCGAAGAAAATGTTCGCGAAATCTGCGCTTTATCTTAACGCCACCGGGCAGCTCGTTCAAAGGATTCGGCGCGCCGTCGGTGGTGATAAATTGCCCATCTACTACCGGCTGGGGGCGGGCATGTGCGGCGGGAACTGCATGCGTAATTTTTCCAGCCGGCGGCGGTAGCTGAAGTGCTCGACTTCGAGCAGATGGCGCGGGCTGTCGACATAGCGAATGCCGCGCGCCAAATCGGGGGCCGCCGACGCCTTGAGTGCGCGAAAACGATCGGCGGCAGCGTGGCCCTCGTCGCAGGCGCGGATGAACGCGGCGATCAGTTGCGTTTGATGATCGACAAGGCCCCATTGCCCGCTGTCTGGCTGAATC